>DASQFE010000032.1:0-30511 GCA_035633295.1 Ilumatobacteraceae bacterium
AGGCGTTCGGTGATGGCTGCGTCGCTCTTTCCCAGTAGGTGGCCGTCACCGGGCAGCATCACGACCTCACCATGCCCGGCAATCGCCGCTACGACGTGGCTCGCCTCAGCGGGCAGCAACTCGTCGCGGTCGCCGTGGAACAACAGCAGCGGACGACCGTCGAGTGCGCCGGCCACCTCGCAGCCGGCCGACTGGGTAGCGAAGGTGACCACGCCGACGACCGACACCGGCATGACGACCGCGCAGCGAACGGCCACCGCGCCACCGAAGCTGTGCCCCATCACGACGACTCGCTCGGCGCCCGCATCACGGGCCAACTCCACTCCGCACGCCAGATCGTGTGCGCAAAGGTCGAGGTTGTTCGGCTCTCGATATCCGACCCGCACGAAGCGGACACCCCGAGCCGCCCATCGTTCGCCGAGTGCGTGGTACAGCGCATGGCCGGGGCCGAGCGTGCCACCCAGCGCACCGCCACACGCCACGATGGCAGCACCGAGCGCGCGTGGCGGCTCGTGCGTGAGCACCGTCAGCAGCCCGCGTCGCGTGTAGATCTCCCGGTGTCGAAACGTCGGCGTCACGTCCACCTCGGTGTCGGCCATCAGATGCAACGCCTCGAGCGCCGTTGGATCGCACGGATCCGTTGGTTGCTCCGCTCCGTCGACGTCACCCATGGCTCACTACCGTACAAACGCACATGCCGAGCCCAGCCAGCGGAACCAGTGCGGTCGACTTCCGAAACCGCACCGATCGGGAACACGCCCGTCGTATCGGACGCGCCTGGATCGAGATGCGTCGCGGCGCCGGCGCATCAGCGTTGCGGGCCTATCTGTTCGGGCGCGAGACACCACTCGAACAGGGCCAGATGGATGCGCTCGACCTGTTGTCGCGACGCAACGACCGCCCCATGAAAGAACTCGCCGCACGGTTACGCGTGGACCCGTCGACGGCCACCCGCGCAGTGCAACGACTCGAAACCGACGGCCTCGTCGAGCGGTATTCCTCCCCGGAGGACGGCCGGGTCGTGCTCGTACGGATCACCGCCGAAGGCGCCCGGCGACATGATGACGTTGCCGCTCGACGATCGACCGCGATGATGCACATCCTGAGCGAGTTCGAGCCCGACGAACGGGCCAAGCTCGCCGACCTGCTCGACCGATTCGTCGAGTCGGTCGACACCGTCATGACACGCATGGTGGAACCGAACAATCACGAAACCCCCTGATTCCCGGGGGCCAGGGCGTTACAGTCCCGCTCATGGCCGATCAGGCAACGTTCGCCGCCGAGGCGATGCAGTACGCACCCCAGCTCTACTCCGGTGCGCTGCGCATGACCCGCAACCGCTCCGACGCCGAAGACCTCGTGCAAGAGACGTACCTCAAGGGGTACCGGAGCTACGCCTCGTTCACCGAGGGCACGAACCTGCGTGCCTGGCTGTTCCGCATCATGACGAACACGTTCATCAACTCCTACCGCGCGAAGCAGCGCCGGCCCGACGAGACCGAGCTCGGCGACTTCGAAGACCTCTACCTCTACAAGAACATCGGTGCATTGCAGAACGCCTCGGTCGGCCGGTCGGCCGAGGAATCACTGATGGCACTGCTTCCCGACGACGAGGTGAAACAGGCGCTCGAAGACCTCCCCGACAACTTCCGCCTGCCCGTGATCCTCGCCGACGTCGAAGGATTCTCCTACAAGGAGATCGCCGAGATGCTCGACATCCCCATCGGCACCGTGATGTCACGACTGCATCGGGGAAGAAAGGCGATGCAGCGGGCGTTACACGATTTTGGTCTCGCTCGGGGACTCGTGGCTGCAGAGGAGCAGGGTTGATGGACGACGAGGTGAACAGCGAAGCGATTGGGCAGACTCGTGACTGCAACCAGACGCTTCGCGAACTCGATGTGTTCCTCGACGGCGAATTGTCCGACGAGCAGCAAGGAGCGATCCGACACCACCTCGACGGATGCATGGACTGCCTGGGTGCCTTCGATTTCCACGCTGAGCTGAAGGCGGTCGTAGCGTTGAAGTGCCACAACGACGAGATGCCACCCGACCTACTCGCCAAGATCGAGCTGTGTTTCGGCACCGACTTCGACGGCGACGGCCAGATCGGCTGATCGGTCGTCGGCGCGTCGAGAACTGTGTGCGGGTCCGACCCTGGGGTTAGCCTCTCCAATCATGCTTGGCGCAAATGTGTGGCACTGGTGGATCGGCATTGCGCTCGTTCTCCTCTCGGTGGTCTTCCTGATCGTTCTCGTGGTCAGCTACATGAAATTCGTGTCATCGCAGAAGTACCCGTCGGCGAAGCAGCAGCGCGCCCGGCACACCGACCTGTAGCCACGTCGGGCATGCTGACACCCGGCATGCACGATCTGTCCACCCTCCTGGCTCGCTGCACCTTCGCGCCCGCCGGCACCGCTGTCGTGTGCGGACTCTCCGGTGGCGCCGACTCCACCGCGCTGGTTGCCCTCGCGATCGAAGCGGAATGCGTGGTCACCGCCGTCCATGTCGACCATGGCCTACGCCCCAGCGCTCACCACGATGCCGACATCGCCGCACGAACGGCCGCCCGCCTCGGCGCGGAGTTCCGCGTGGAGTACGTCGAAGTACGCGACGGACCCAACCTCGAGGCCCGGGCCCGAGCGGCACGTCGCATCGCACTCGGGCCTGGTGCGCTCACCGGGCACACCGCCGACGACCAAGCCGAAACCGTTGTGCTGGCGCTGCTACGGGGCTCGGGCGCCACCGGCCTCGGCGCCATCGAACCCGGACCTCAGCATCCAATTCTGGGCCTGCGCCGTTCGGAGACCGAAGCGCTGTGTCAACTCCTCGAACTCGACGTCGCCGACGACCCGACGAACGCCGACCCGCGTTTTCGACGCAATCGCATCCGCCACGAAGTCATCCCCCTACTCGACGCCATCGCCGAACGTGACGTGACCGTCCTGCTGAACCGCACTGCCGCGTTGCTGCGCGACGACGATCGGTTGCTCGACGACCTCGCCGCGAGTATCGACCCGACCGACGTCGACGCCCTGATCCACGCTCCTCTGCCATTGGCAGTGCGAGCCGTGCGCCGATGGCTCGCACGCGACGGATATCCGCCCGACGCCGCCGGCGTTGCACGCGTCTTGGCGGTCGCCCACGGTGAGTCGACCGCCTGCGAGCTTGCAGGAGGTCTGCGAATCGAACGGCGTCGAAACCGGCTGGTTCTCTCCCCGACCGGGTCCGCCACCGGGTAGCCTTGCAACCCGTTATGACGTGCTGCGCCTGCCCGGAACCCGCCCGCTGATGCCCCCTCGGCTGCGTGGCAAGTGGGCGCTCGGGATCACCCCGCGTAACTTCACCTGGATCCTGAAGGACAAGCTCGCCATCTGTGAGCGGCCCGGTGGGGTCGGCGACAGCCATCGTCGGGTACGCCGCCAGGAGGAGATCATCTGGTTGCGCGAGAACGGCTTCGGCTGTGTCTTGTCGATCATCGCCGCGCCGCACAATCTGCACAACTACGACGAACTGCAGTTGCCGTACCGACACCGCCCGTTCAACAGCGAGCACACCGATCAATACCTCAAGGCGCTCTACACCGAAATCCGTGACCTACTGCGCCACGGCACGAAGGTGCTCGTGCACGGCGACGAGGTCGGCGACCGGATCCTCGGGATCATGGGCGGCTACATCCGATGGGCCGGCCTCATCGACGAGCCCACCCAGGCCATCCAGGTGACCGAGCGGCTTGCTGGGCGACCGCTCGATCCGTTCGCACGGGAGATCATCCTGCGCGCGCACACTTTGCGCTGAACCAACCCGTCAACGAATCGGGGGCGACACGCGACACGCCTTGGTGTCGATGAACAGCAGCGGCAGCGGATCGACTGCGACATTGCCCGGCCTCACTTCGAAGTGCAGGTGAATGTTCGTGGCACTCGAGGTGCCGCTGCTGCCGACGAAGCCGATGATGTCGCCAGCCCGCACGGTGGCACCCTCGATGAGGCCGCGAGCGTCCTCAGCGAGATGGAAGTACCTGAAGGTCGTCTTCGTGGCTGGGTCGTAGAGGATCCAACCCCAGCCTGCGGTTCCCGTGTTGGTGTATCGCTTCGTCAGAGTTCCACTCGCCACGGCGTACACCTCACGGCCGGCGCTGCCCATGATGTCGACACCGTCGTGCAGACGGGTCTCGCCGTCGCGTCCATCGCCGAAGTTGTCGAGGATGTAGCAGTCGTCGCCCGGGTCGACAGGGAACAACAGCTTCCCCGCCGGAACCGGTGGTTTGCGGAGAATGATCCGTTCGGCCGGGGCAAGGGCTGCCGCCGAATCGTTCAGCAACACTGGAGCGTCGACCCCTTGCGCCTGCGTGAGCGACCCAACACCCGCGACCGCGAGACCGACGATCGTGGCGACGAGAAGCAAACGCCCCCGGGTACGCATCACCATGGCCATGACGACGTATCGGCACCTCCCACCCTCAACTTGACTGCAGCCGACTTCGGCAGAACAAGGGCGTGTGATGAGCGAGCGGCCCACATACCGGCCCTTCGCTCATCGCTGCGGTGATCTGAGCCCGGCATCGGTCGACGAGGACGACTAGCGTTCACGATGTGGCTGGACGTCGGGTGTTCGTCAGTGGTGTCGGGGGTGAACTCGGCACCCTGGTGGCGAGCCTCCTCGAGGCCGAAGACTGGGTCGGTGCACTGTCGGGCATCGACAACGACCCGCCACGGCGACGACTCCATCGCACGGTGTTCCACCGCATCCACCCCGACGAACATGACCGGATCGTCGACACCGTCGTCGACTTCAATCCCCACGTCCTCGTCCATATCGGCGTCTGGGAGCCCGACGCGCGCGCCACACCGCGCGACGCGGCGACGCTCACCGACCAGGCAGCTACGTCGATCATCGGTGCGGCTGCCGAATGCTCGGCGCTCGAACACCTCGTGGTGCGCAGCGGCATCGAGATCTACGGCCGGGCACGAGGCGCACTCACACGGCCATCCGAATCTGCTCCGATCCAACCGACGAGCGACTGGGGCCGAACGCTTGCAGCCATCGAACGCACGGCTGCCCAAGTCGGCGAACGTGTCGGGGTCAGCGTCGGTGCACTCCGACTCGCACCCGTTCTCGGTCCCCACGTGCCGTCACCGCTCGGACGTCTGCTGCGGATGCCGGCCGTTCCGTTCAGTGTCCTCGCCGACCCGCCGTTCGCCGTCGTCGAAGACCGCGACGCCGCCCGGGCATTTGTCATCGCTGCACGGATCGGACTCGCAGAGCCGGTGAACGTCGTCGCTCCCGGCGCGATCACTGCGCTCCAAGCCGCGCGCCGGGGCCGACGGATCCCGGTCCCGCTGGTCGGGCCCGACTGGCGAATCGCTCGAACGTTGAGCTACCTGGCCGGTGCACCGATCCCCGACCACGTCGCCGAGGCGCTCCACCGCGGGCGCCTCGCCGACAACACACGCATGCGAACGCTGCTCGGCTTGGAGGCCGAAACCTCCACGACCGAAGTGATCGATCGGCTGTATCACTGGCCGAGCATCATTCGTCAACCCGCACGACGACAGGTGGCCTGATGGTTGAAGCACCCGTGATCAGCCTGAGAGTCGGCGACGTCCCCGCCGGCATGGTCGACGACTGGGGTCGTGACCCCAGCCTCGTGGCCACCGTGTTGCGCCTGGCCAATCTGCGCTGGGACGTGTCTGTCGGCGGCAGCCAGCATCTCCCCCGGCGCGAGGGCGCCCTCATCGTGGTGAACGCGCGTCGGTTCGCGTTGTCACCGATCTACGCTGCGCTCGCACTCGCCGAGACGCTCCATCAACCCGTTCGTTTCGTCGGACGTCCCGACACGGCGCCGGTCGGCGCGTTCAGCCGACGCATCGGTGGCCTGCTCGACCACCCCGAGGAAGTCGCAGGGGCCCTGGCGGGCGGACAGCTGGTTGTGATGGGGGCCGAGCACGGAGCGGTCGGTCGCGTCGATCACACCCTGGTGGGAGCTGCGTTGTCGGTCGGCGTGTCGGTGTACCCCGCCGCCACGTCGAGCAGCCCACTCCGGCGTGGGGCCAGGCTCGAGATCGGGCCGCCATCGAAAACGGCACGAAAGCGGCGCGGCCCGCTGTCGGAGCTCGAGCTCGCCGATCAGGTGCGCGTCGACATCGCCACGCTGCTCGACGAGTTGGGTGAGCTGCACACCGGCACGCCGCTCGACTGGCTCCCACTGTCAGGGCTGGGAGGCGCCTGATGTCGTACGTTCGCCGCTCCGACGGCACGCGCATCCACTATCAGGTCACCGGCCGTCCGGGAGCACCGCCGATCCTGTTCATCCAGGGGCTCGGCGCGGACAAGAACGGCTGGATCCTGCAACGACTCGCGACCGCACCGTGGTACCGATCCGTGGCGTTGGACAACCGTGGGGCCGGCCGTAGCGACAAGCCGCACGGCACGTACACGCTCGAGCAGATGGCCGACGATGCCATCGCCGTGCTCGACCACGCGGAAGTCGAGACCGCCCATGTGGTCGGTGCATCGATGGGTGGAGCGATCAGCCAGATCGTCGCCGTGAAGTATCCCGAACGAACTCGTTCACTGACACTGGCGTGTACGGCCGGAAGGAATCATCCGTGGCGTGAGGAACTCCTCACGAGCTGGCGCGACGCAGCATTGGAACGCGGCATCGGCTCGATGGGCCACGAAGCAGCTCGTTGGGTGATCGGTCCCCGTTCGTTCCGTCGGCTCCTTCCTGCCATTGGTTGGCTCGGGCCACTCGCTTCCGTCCGCCCAGCCCATGCGTTTGCCGCCCAGTGCGACGCCATCCTCGCGGCCGGCGAACTGCATCAGGACCTGATCGATCGACTTCCCGACATCACGGTGCCGACGCTCGTCATGGTCGGCAACCAGGACATCCTCACACCACGAGGCGACAGCGAGGACCTTGCCGAAACGATCCCCACTGCCGAGCTGGTTGTCATCAGCGGCGCCGCTCACGGGTTCATGGTCGAGCATGCGTCCACGTTCAACCGGGTGTTGTTGGAGTTCCTCGGCCGAGCTGAGCGGGCCCACCAGGCCAGCGTCAGCGAGCAGAACCGCCTCGACGACGCACTCGCCGCCGGCTGATGCGGGTGGTGATCGTCGGGGCCGGCATGAGCGGCCTCGTTGCGGCCGACGAACTCCACGCCGCCGGCGCCGACGTCACTGTCGTCGACAAAGGACGCTCACCCGGTGGCCGCCTCGCCACCCGGCGCATCGGTGCGGCCACGCTCGACCATGGAGCCCAGTTCTTCACGGTGCGAACGCCGGCGTTCCGATGTCGCGTCGATGCCTGGATCGAGCGAGGCCTGGTCACGGTGTGGTCGCACGGGTTCGGCTCCACCGACACGCACCCGCGGTTCGTCGCGTCAGCCGGGATGACTTCGCTCGCGAAGGACCTCGCAGTGGGCCTCGACGTGTCATGTTCGACAATGGCATTCGCCGTGCGCCCGTTTGGCTCGCAGTGGCATGTCGTCATCGACGACGGCTCGGTTCGCGTCGCCGACCGGGTGGTGGTGACCACACCGCTGCCACAGGCGTTCGCGCTGCTCGCCGATGCCCGCATCGAACTCGACGATCGATTGATGCGCACCGACTACGACCGCACGATCGCGCTCTTGGCCACACTCGATCGGCCGCCGCAGATCGACGCGCCCGGAGGCGTCCAGGCGCCGAACGATGACGTCGCGTTCGTTGCCGACAACGCCGCCAAGGGCATCAGTGCCTCCCCCGCGATCACCCTGCATGCCTCGGCGGCATGGAGTGAAGCGCACTGGGAGCGCGACACCAACGACGTGTTGGCCTCACTCGTCGACCTTGCCGGTCCCTGGCTCGGCGACGCAGCTGTCGTCGAGGCGCACGTGAAGAAGTGGCGCTTCGCCACGCCGCGCACCACGTGGCCTGATCCGTGCTGGGTGTCGGCTGACGGCGCCATCGTGCTCGCTGGCGACGCCTTCGACGGCCCGCGTGTGGAGGCGGCTCACAATTCGGGGCTCGCCGCTGCGCACACGTTGCTCCGGTAGGTCAACCAGCAACAGGCTCGCCGCAACGCACCGCCACGACCTGGCGAGTTTCGAGGTCGACGATCGTCACGCTGTCGGGACCGAATCGCTCCAGGAAGTCGGAGAAGCTCGGGATGTCCTCGCCCTCACAGTCACGCTCGATCATCGGGGCGTACGGAACCCTCCAGCCGTTCTCGAACACTGCCTCACCCTCGTCGAGGTCGATGATGGGCGGGAGTTCAACGGTGGCCCGAGGTGCTGCGGGCAGCATCGAGAACCACACCACGGCATCGCCGAGCGTGTCGGCCAACAACACACACTGGTTGTCGCGTTCGAGTTGTTCACACGCGATCTCGCCCAGCGTGCCCGGGGCGATCCGCACGACGCGATCCCCGGTGAGGTTGACGTCGATGTACCCGGTGGTCACACCGGTGGAATCAATCAGTGATTCCGTCGGCTGCTCGACCGACACGACTGGTTGGAACACGTCGATGCGTCGTTCGATTGGCTCGGGGTCGATCACCGACTCGATCGAATCGTCGTTCACCAACAACGCCCGGCCCAGCAACGCCAACGCCCCCAGTGCGGCAATCGCCGCGACGAAGCGCCAACTGAACAACTGCCTCACGACGCCGATGCCACCGCGTCCGCGGCCACGACCGCCGCACGGTACGCCGCATCTGCGATGGCTGCGAGTACCTCGTCGGAGTGCGCCAGCCCGACAAAGATGGCCTCGTACGCTCCGGGCGCCATCGCGACTCCCTCGGCGAGCATCGCCTGGAAGAAGGCCGCATAGGCACGCTCGTCGGTTCGTTTCGCGTCGTCGAAGTTCTCCACCGTGCCGGCGTCGTTGCCGCACACGATCCCGACCAGCGTCCCGACGACGGGGAACGACGCAACGAATCCTGCGGCCGAACACGCATCGCGCAACGTTGCCGACAGGTGTCGAGCACGCGCCATCAGCTCGATGTACACCTCGGGTGTGAGCTGATCGAGCGCCGCAAGGCCGGCGGCCGTCGCAATCGGATTGCCCGCCAGGGTCCCCGCGTGGAACACCGGCCCGAGTGGCGACAGGTGTTCCATCACATCGGTTCGGCCGCCGACGGCCCCGATCGGTAGGCCGCCGCCGATGACCTTGCCGAAGCACGTCAGGTCGGGTCGGATGTCGTACTTGGCCTGAGCGCCACCGACATCGACGCGGAATCCGGTGATCACCTCGTCGAAGATGAGGAGCGCGCCGACACGATCGCACTCGACTCGTAAACCGGCAAGGAACCCGGGCGCCGGCGCGACGACGCCCATGTTCGCGGCGATCGGCTCGACGATCACCGCAGCGACCCGATCGTCGAGTTCGGGAACGACGTTGTACGGAGCGACGATGGTGGAGGCCACCGCACCCGCTGGAACCCCCGCAGTGCCGGGTAGGCCGAGCGTGGCAACACCGCTGCCTCCGGCTACGAGAAGCGCGTCGGTGGCTCCGTGGAAGTTCCCGGCGAAGGTGACGATCACGTCGCGCCCTGTCACCCCGCGCGCCAGGCGAATCGCAGTGCTCGTGGCCTCGGTGCCCGAGTTCATCAACCGCACCCGTTCGCAACTCGCAACTCGCGCACCGATGGCCTCGGCGAGCTTCATCTCCCGTGGCGTGGGCGCGCCGTACGACGTCCCGTCGCCGACCGCGGAGCGAACCGCCTCGGTGATCGCCGGATGTGCATGGCCGAGGATGACGGCGCCATAGCTCTGGACGAGGTCGAAGTAGGTCGTGCCCTCGACATCGGTGATCGTTGCGCCCGCCGCACGAGCCACGACGTAGGGCTCGCCTCCGACCGCCTTGAACGCGCGAATCGAGGAGTTCACCCCACCGGGGATCGCCCGCTGGGATCGCTCGAACAACACGTGGTTCGATGGCACCCCGGCGCCGGTACAGACGGTGGGTGTGCAACCGGCCGCGACACAAGCGACCGGATCGCAGTAGGTGATTGCGGAGTCGGTCATGGAACGAGCGCCCCCGATGCCACCGCTTCGGCAAACCAGCGGGTGAAGTAGGTGAGCACGATGTCGGCGCCGGCGCGCTTGATGGCGCTGAGATGCTCGAGCGCAACGGCATCACCGTCGATCCAACCCCGATCGGCAGCGGCGTGGATCATCGCGTACTCACCGCTCACGTGGTAGGCCGCAATCGGAACATCGACGCGGCTCGCGGCCGCCGCGATGACATCGAGGTAGGCCAACGCCGGCTTCACCATCACGATGTCGGCCCCTTCGGCGAGATCGAGATCGATCTCGCGCTGCGCCTCTCGCGCATTGCGCCAGTCCTGCTGGTAGCCCTTGCGGTCGCCGCCACCGACGATCGACACGCCGACGGCATCACGGAACGGGCCATACAGGGCGCTCGCGTACTTCGCCGAGTACGCCATGATCGCCACGTCGATGAAACCGGCACCGTCGAGCGCAGCTCGGATCGCTGCGACCTGGCCGTCCATCATGCCGCTCGGCGCCACGACCTGCGCACCGGCAGTCGCCTGCGCCACCGCAGCGCGGGCGTAGATCTCGAGCGTTGCGTCGTTGTCGACGACACCCCGGTCGTCGAGCACCCCGCAGTGCCCGTGGTCGGTGTACTCGTCGACACACAGGTCGGCCATCACGACCATGTCGTCGCCGAGGTCACCGCGAAGGTCGTCGAGTGCGAGTTGCACGATGCCGTGCGGGTCGAACGCCCCGCTGCCAATGGCGTCCTTGTTCGCCGGGACACCGAAGAGGATGACGCTGCGGACACCGAGACCGGCGAGCGTCGCAACCTCCCGACGAAGTGAATCGCGGGTGTGTTGCACGACGCCCGGCAGCGACTCGATCGGCTGCGGTTCGTCGATGCCTTCACGGACGAACAACGGCGCGACGAGGTCGTCGACGCGGAGGTGATGCTGAGCGACCAGATCACGCATCGCCGGCGACCGGCGGAGGCGACGCGGTCGCGACGACGGGGTCGGCAGCAGCTCGGACGGCACGACACGAGCCTAACGGTGGGGTCGGTACGCCAGACTGGCGGGTCGGCTGGCGGATTGGCTGGCGGGCTGGGTGGCAGGCACGGTCGTCGACCAACCGGTAGCGTGCTCGGCGTGTCAGTCCAGGCCTGGTTCTCCCACGACGAGATCTCGGCGGTACCGGGATCGACGCTCACCCTGCCGCTCACGATCCACAATCTCGGCGAGGCCACCGAGTCGTACACGATCGTTCCGGCGGGCCTCGCTGCAAGCTGGACCAACGTGTCACGCGGCAACCTCACCCTGTTCGGTGGTTCCCAGGAGGTCATCGACATCGAGGTGAGCCCACCAGAGCTGTCGACCACGACGGCCGGGCCGACGGCGATTGCCATCCGAATCATCCCGCTCGGCGACGCCGACGACGCAATGGTCGCTGAGACGACCATCGTCGTCGAGCCGTTCGACGACTGCCGAATCGTCGCCCTCCAGCCAATCCAGCGGGCTCGCCGTCGGGCCACCTACGAGTTCATGGTCGAGAACCACGGCAACACCGTGGCGAGTTGCCGACTCCACCTGATCGACTCGACCGATCGGGTCGACGGCGACTTCGATCCACCTGCGGTGGGGGTCGCCCCGGGAGCTGCGGGCCTCGTACGCCTCAAGGCCCGGGCTCAGCACAGCGGCTATCGACATCAGTCGCGAACGCTCGACTTCGACATCGAGGCGGTCCGCCAGGGTGTCGCTCCGGTCACGTCATCGCTTGCGCTGGTCCAATCACCGACCATCCCCACCGACGCGATCACCAAGGCGTTGGCGGTCGTCGCCCTGCTCGCCGGACTGACCCTGGCTTGGTTCGGCCTCGTGAAGCCGACCATCGAAGACACAGTTGCATCCGAGGTGTCGACGCTGACCATCAACGAGGTCGAGTCGACGCCGTCCGGGGTCGTCACCACCACGCTCCCCGGCGAACCTGCCGGAGACACCGCGGTTGTCGGCGAACCGAGCTTCTTTCGTCTGTCCGTCGCCCCTGCACTCACCGCAGTGGCCGACTCTTCTCAGACGTTGCCCGACGGCCAAACCTTCGACATGACCGACGTTCGCATCGAGAATCCCTTCAACGACAGGGGCGTTGCGACACTGCTCATCAACGGCGAGCAGGTCTTCGTCTGGTCGCTGGAGAACGTCCGGGGATCGGTGTTCGAACCGAGAATCACGCCGATCCGTCTCCAGGCCGGCGACATCGTGGCCTTCTCCGTGAAATGCGACGAGATCGGTGATGCGACCCGGGCGACATGCACCACTGCTGTCAACATCGGCGGCGAAGTACTCGCCGTCGGCGAGAACTGACCGAGCGCGTGGCTCAGAACCCCAGGCCGAAGCCGGGGAGGCCCGGACTCGAACTGGGCAGCTCGATGACCTTGACGGTCGCTGACGCGGCCGAGCCGTCGGCCGCCTGTGCAACAACGGGTCGCTGTCCGCCGCGCTCGGTCGGATCAACCGGCATCCAGACCAGAAAGCCTCCGTCAGCGTTGGTTGACACGATCAGTGCATCCGCCGAGTGGTCACCGAACAGAATCGATACGGGGGTGTTCGGTGGGAACCCGCTGCCACCGACGCCGAGGTCACCCCCAGCCTGCACCTCACCGACCGCGACCTGAAAGACCGGGTCGTAACGGCCGACTCCACCGGCGAGCATCGTCGTGTACTGCCCGAGCGGTGTGGCGACCTTGACGAGGGCCGTGCGATGTCCTGACCCCGTCGGGCTGAACGTGACGCCGACGGTGCAGGTGGCGAGCGGGTTGAGCGTCCTGCGGTCGCAACTGTTGCTGGTAATTGCAAAGTCGGCGGGGTTGGCCCCCTCGACCTCGACCGATGACACCGACGTCGGGGCCAAGGAGATGTTCTCGACGTCGAACAGGAACTCCGAGCTCACTTGACCGATGACGACGCTGCCGAGGTCTTTGCCACCGGGATTCGCTCGCAATGCCGGGTCGCCACCGGTGCCCCGCACTGTCGAACTGATACTGACCGCATCGAAGCCGGCCTCGGCAACCGTCAGGGTGGCCGATACCGGGCCCGGCGCATCCGGCGTGAAGCTGAGGCGCACCGTGCAGTCGGCGCCCGGAGGCACCGGAGCTCCCAGCACACACGTCCCCTCGTTCGGGTTGATGACGAATCGGCCATTGGAGACCTTGACCGTCGAGGGCGTGAACGTCGTCGGGCCGTTGTTGATGACCGCCACGAAGTACTCGTCACTGGTGAAGCCGACCAGGGTCGATCCGACGTCGGCCTCGGCCATCGACAGGGTCGGTTGGGTCGAAACAGCCACCACCTGTCGTCCCGACACCCCACCGGCAACGAGTTGCGGGCCGGCGAGCGTGTCGAACGCGGTCGTGCGACCCGTATCGCTCAGTTGCGGACGCGAGTGCGCAGCCACCGTTGGGCGGACACCATCGGCGGTCACCGCAATCCGGCGCAGCGTCTTGCGGGCGGCATCGGCCACCAGCATGTCGCCGTCGTCAGCTTCACCGCCGCCCGAGGCCTCGACGAGCTGAAGGTTGGCCGCCTTGGTGATGAAGGCAACGAGTTGCCCCTCAGCGCTGAGCGCCGGCTGCGACGACGACGCCGTCCCGGCCACAACAGGATCCGAACCCTCGACGCTGCTGACCATGGTCAACGAGGTGCGGCTGACTTCGTCATAGATCCCGTTCGCGTCGATGTCACGATCGAGGCGGAACACCTGTGTCGGGCATCCGCCACCGCACGCCGGAAGCACCGCCGGCACCAGGCCGACATCTGCACTCGTGAAGGCGACGACTCGCCCATCGCGTGACAGCACCGGGTCGGAGGCGCCGACGACGGTCGGCTCGCCATCCACGCGAACCGACACGAGTCGAACTGCGAGGAAGGGGTCGGATTCGTTGCGGTCCCAGACGTAGACCTGGCGAGTTGCCTGGCCACCGGGCGCTGCACCCGTTCCCCAGCCTGGAACGGCGTCGGCCGATGCAGCATCGGAACGGTAGGCAACGAATCGTCCGTCACCGGAGATCGCCGGTTGATCGAGTCCGACATGGACGAACTGCGTGTTGGGCGTGATGATCGGCGTGCCGGCAACAAGTGCAGATCGAGCCGGATCGGTGACCGGCACCTCGAGGTTCACCAAGCTCACAGAGGTGACCTCGGCTTCGTCGATCGACTGCGACGCCGGATGGGTGTACGCAATGAGCGTCCCGGACCGTGACACCGCCGGCGTATCGACCGTGCTCACGTCGTCGCGTGCGAGTCCCGAGCCATCGGGTCGAGTCGACACGAGTTCCCACGCCCCCAGCGTTCCGCCGCAGTGAGGCAGTTGGAGTCGATACACGTCCCAGCGGTCAGCGGTGTCGTCGTCTCGGAACACGTCGAGCGCCATCTCGGTGATGACCACGATGCTGCACCCATCACCTGACAGCACCGGATGCACCGAGTTGCCCGAGCGTTGTCCCTCCGGCACCGTGGTGACCTCGGCGGTGCGACCGGCCTCACGATCGGTGAGGAAGATCGTGGTGGCGCGCACGTCAACTGGAGCTGCAGCGTCATCGCTGGCCGACGGGAGGGCCTGGTAGGCGACGAATCGACCATCACCCGAGAGCGAAGCGTTCGAGCCGCTGCCGGAACCGATCGAATCGCCAACCGACGGTCCATCGGTCGGCGTTGCCTGTTCGATGACCACACTCACTCGTGCGGAAACTCCATCGGTGCTCGTGCTCAGCACGAGACCAGCACAGAGCAGCGCGGACGCGCCAACAAGGCGTCGCCGCCCGTTGCCTTCGACCACGTTGCTCCTCATTTCACTGGGTATGTCCGCAGAGCCGATTGTGTCATGTTGCTGGGCCCATCGCCACGCACGTCTGGCGCAAGAATTCCGACGAGCTCGGCCACGAGTCCACCAAGGGAATGATCGGTCGCCGTCGCTGTCACCTTGAGGCCCAATCGGTGCGCCACAGCAGTCGTCGTCGGACCAATGGAGACCACAATCGGTGGCACCACGGCACCGAGTGCGTCGAACCAAGCCGTCGCCGCCGACCCGCTGGCGAACAGCACGGCGTCGGCGCCGTCGATCACACTGCGATCAGGAACACACAGCACGGTTCGGTACGCCACCACCGAGGTCACCCTGTAGCCGGCCCGGCGCAGCCCGGCAACCAGTGTGTCGTCTGCCCGATCGCCCTGCGCGACCAGGAATCGTTGCCCAGGCTCCGCCACCGCACACAGTTCGTCGAGCAGTGTCTGCGACCGCTGCACTGCCGGCACCACCTCGACCGCTCGGCCCGCAGCGTCAGCGAGCACTCGGGCGGTGGAGGTGCCCACCACGGCGAGTCGAACAAGCGACGCGTCGGCGGCGGCGTCTGCAACTCGCTCGGCACCTGCGGGCGAGGTCACGACGAGCCAGTCGAACTCTGCGAGTCGCTCGAGTTCCCGACCGAGCGCAACGCCGTCATCAGCAGGCTCGAGGACTTGAATCAAGGGAACGTGAACGACCGTGGCGCCACGCGCCTCCAGCAGGTCGGCCAAGTCGCCCGGACGCTCACGAGTGACGAGCACGCGCCAGCCGGCAAGTGGCCCCGTCACCGCCTCACCCATCACCGCAGCGCCGCCTTCGTGCCGAGGGCCGCACGACGGGCAATTCCGAGGTCGTCCGCGGTCCCGGTGAGTGCCACCTCCGCCACGATCGACTGCCGCGTTGCGGAATCGGCGAGGAACACCAAGAGACGGCCGTTGCTGACGTGGCCACCCACCGGCAACGAGCAGCCAGACCCGAGCTCGGCCAGGAACGCTCGCTCGACCTCGACGCCACGGCGAGTGTCAAGGTGATCGACGCCGGCGAGCGCAGCGAGCGTCCCCGCGTCATCGATCCGGCATTCGACGGCCACGCAGCCCTGGCCGACAGCCGGCACGAACGTGGCGACGTCGAGGCGTTCAGCGATGCGATCGGTCAGCCCCAGGATCTCGAGCGCGGCAACAGCCATCACGATGGCGCCGTTGTCGGGCACCTTCGACAGCCGCGTGTCGATGTTGCCACGTAGCTCGATGAACTGCAGGTCGGGGCGCACCCGCGACAGTTGCGCTCGCCGTCGCACCGAACCGGTCGCCACGGTTGCGCCCTGCGCCAGATCGTCGAGACGACGACCCACGAGTGCATCGGCGGGGTCGCGACGCTCACAGAATGCTCCGATCACCAAACCGTCCGTGGGTGCCGACGGCAGATCCTTCGCCGAGTGCACCGCCAGGTCGGCGCGGCCGTCGAGCACCGCATGTTGCACCTCTTTCACGAACACGCCCTGTCCACCGATCACGTGCAGCGGAACGTCGAGACGGGCATCGCCGGTGGTCTCGATCATCACCAGCTCGACCATGCGACCCGTAGCCGCCGTGATCCGATCAGCGACTGCAGTGGATTGCGCAACCGCCTGACGTGAACCACGAGTGGCCAGCCTCAGGGCGGCGGGGTCGTGCTCGTGCTGAAGTCGGCCGGTCACGGCAGACTCATCCGAGGTCGAAGAGATCGCGGACAGCCGCGGCGTTGCGTTCGCCCTGCGGAGTGCCCGCCTGCGACTTGAGACGAACCGATGGCTCGTGCAGCAACTTGGCCACGATTGCCCGCGTCAGTGCCTCGACCGAGTCGCGTTGGCGGTCGTCGAGTTCACCGAGGCGTGACGCGAACCGGTCGACCTCGCGAGACCGAACACGGTCAGCCGCCTCGTGCATCGAGGCGACGAGCGGAGCGGCTTGGCGGGCGGTCGAATCGACGAGATAGTTCTCGACTTCTTCACCGACGATCAAACGGACACGTTCGGCCTCGCCGGCTCGATGCGACAGACCACGGTCGACCCAGTCTCGAAGGTCGTCGAGGTTCGACAGGGCCACGCCAACAAGCTCTCCAACCGCTGGATCGACATTGCGGGGCACTCCGATGTCGACGATATGGAGCGGGCGCGTGGCCCCACGGCGAGCATCGTCGATGAGCGAGCGTGTGAGAAAGGCGTGGTCGGCGCCCGTGCCGGCCACGATGACATCGGAGGCGGCAATGGCCTCACCCAGACGGTCGAAACCGACGGACACGCCGTTGACTCGTTCGGCGAGCGATGCTCCTCGATCGTCGGAGCGATTGGCGACGAGGATGTCGGCGCCACCGGCACGGTGGAGTGCAACGGCAACGCCTTCACCCATCGACCCGGCGCCGATCACGAGCACTCGCTTACCGTTCAGTTCGCCGGTGATGTCGGTGATCATCTCGACAGCGGCATGACTGATCGACGCGGTGCCACGGGCAATACCCGTTTCGGTGCGGGCGCGCTTTCCGGTGGAAAGCGCCGAGCGGAAGAGCTGATTGAGCGTCGAGCGGGCCGCGCCTTCACGCTGCGCCGTCTCCCACGCCGTGCGGACTTGGCCGAGGATCTCACCCTCGCCGAGCACGGCGGAGTCGAGACCGGCAGCAACTTCGAACAGATGGGTGACAGCAGCGGTGTCGTGCTGGCTGTAGAGATGCGGCGTGAGTTCGTCGACGGTCAGATCACCGAGTTCGCACAGCAGGTCGCGGATGTCGCCGTAGGCGCCGTGGAAGAGTTCGGCGACGACGTAGACCTCCGTGCGGTTGCACGTCGACAACACCACGGCCTCACGCACGTTGTCACGCTGGGCGAGTCCCGCCACCGCTTTGCCCAAGTGTTCGGGCCCAATGGTGACGCGTTCAAGCAATGGCAGCGGACCGCTGCGATGGTTGACTCCGACGACCAGAATCGACATACGAGTCCAAGCCTAGGCGGTCGCGCCGCGTCGTGGCTCGCCGGGCACGACGCGCAATCCGGCGGCCGGCGTGGCCGACGCCCGCCGCTGTTCGTAGTAGCTCAGGATCTGCAGTTCGACGGCGAGGTCGACCTTGCGCACGCTGATACCGGGCGGCACGTTGATGACTGTCGGCGCGAAGTTCAGCAGGCTCGTGACGCCCGCGGCGACGAGCGCTTCGGCTGCCTCCTGTGCGGCGGGTCCCGGGGTGGCAATGACACCGATCGAGATTCCACGCGATTGCACGACTTGTGCGAGTTCGTCGATGTGGCGGACGCGGACGCCACCGACCACCGAGCCGACCTTGGCGGCGTCGATGTCGACGATGCCGCCGACCGGGAAGCCCCGATCGCCGAATCCGTTGTATCCCGCGAGGGCTTGGCCGAGGTTACCCGCACCAACGATGACCACAGGCCAGTCGTGCGTGAGGCCGAGCTCTCGGCGGATTTGGTAGACGAGGAACTCGACGTCGTAGCCCACGCCACGAGTTCCGTAGCTGCCGAGATAGCTGAGGTCCTTGCGGACCTTGGCGGCGTTCAACCCGGCGAACTCGGCGAGCTCCTCCGACGACATGCTCGTGACGCCGGCATCGAATCGCTCCGACAGGATCCGCAGATACACCGGCAGGCGTGCAACGGTCGCTTCGGGAATGCGTCGACGCGTTGATTGGACGGCCATGATGCCGCCACGTTAGGGCGCTCGTGCACCCTTTCACAAGCTGACCTCAAGGCCGATGGCGTCGCGGCCGAGACGTCGGTCACCCCACTCTGGGATGGTTCAGATCGGTGTGGCTCCAACGCGCAATGCGTCGTCGAGGCTGCGCCGTACCAACTTGCCGGTGGCATTGCGAGGAAGTGCGTCCACGAAGATGATCTTGGTGGGGCACTTGTAGCGAGCCAGATGGTCGAGTGAATGCTCGATGAGCGCTTCCTCGTCGGCGACGGCGCCGGCGCGCGTCACGACATAGGCCTTCACCGCTTCGCCGGTATGAGGATGAGGCACGCCGACCACCGCTGCTTCTGCGACATCGGGATGCCTCACGAGCATCTCCTCCACCTCGGCGGGATACACATTGAAGCCCGACACGATGATGAGATCCTTCGAGCGGTCGACCAGGTACAGGTAGCCGTCGTCGTCGGTGGTGGCCATGTCGCCGGTGTGCAGCCATCGGTCGGTCAGAACTGCAGCAGTTGCCTCCGGGTCGTTGTAGTAGCCCCCGAAGATGTTGTCACCTCTGACCCAGACCTCACCGACATCGCCCACGAGCGCATCGCCGTCGGCGTTGACGAGACGAATCTCAACACCCTGCAGAGCACGACCGACCGAACCGAACCGAACCGGCGAGCCCGTCGACGTGGTGACGATGGGTGACGCTTCGGTGAGCCCGTAGCCCTCGCGGATCTCGATGCCGAAACGGTCACGCATCGCCTCGGCCACGGTGACCGAGAGCCGTGACGCGCCTGACAGAGCGAGTCGCACCGTGGCGAAGGTGTCCGGCGCCAGATCGTCGAAGTGGGCGAAGGCCGTCCACAACGCCGGGGCTCCGGGAATGACGGTGACCTTGCGATCCTGAATCGACTGGACGGCGGTCGACGGGTCGAAACGCTGCACGAGCAGGAGGGTTGCGCCAACCCGAAGGCCGAGGCCGACGACAACGTTGAGCCCGAAGATGTGGAACAGCGGAAGGACTCCGAAGATCACGTCGTCGCTGTTGATGTGCCCCTCTGCAGACAGGCTCTGGTCGAGGTTGGCCATCAGGTTGCCGTGGGTGAGCATCGCCGCACGGGGCGCTCCGGCGGTGCCGCTGGTGAACATCAGCGCAGCGAGGTGAGCGGTGTCGACCTCGACCATGGCAAGCGGCTCGGACGACGCCATGAGATCGTCGAAACCGACGGTGCCGTCAGCGTCTGCTTCGGTGTGGATCACGGTCTCGATGGTTGGCAGCAGCAATGGGTCGACATGCGACCAGTTGACGGCGCTGACGTTGTCGACGATGACTGCCTTTGCACCGACCACCGAGAGTTCCGATTCGAGTTCGGGCCCCGGGCTGGTGGGGTTGAGTGGGACGGCCACAGCGCCGAGGCCGACCGTGGCCAGATACCCGATCACGAACTGCGGCGAGTTCCCGAGCAGCAATGCCACCCGGTCGCCGGATTCGATACCGAGCGATGCGAGACCACCGCGAAGGCGCTCGACCTGGTCACGGAGTTCGCCGTAGGTCGTGGTGCGCCCACGCCAGATCAGGGCGATGGAGTCGCCGGCATGGTCGTCGATGATGTGCGCGAGATTCACGTATCCCCCTGCTCATGCGGGCGTAGTGATCACGCCCCGATCAATCGTACCCGTCGGCGAGCCGTCGTGCGTAACGATCAGGACGCTCAGCGACTCAGAGTCGTGCGAGCGAGATCGTGGCGGCGATGAGGATCACTGCCAGCAGCAGACCGAGTGTCAGCGTGGTGGCGGGGCGCATGGGGTGAGGTTACCGGCGCTCACCGCGAGGGTCGCAGGCTGACCGGTTGGGAGGTGCCTCGCGGCGCGTCGGCGTCAGACGGCAACAGCGTGACCTGGTCACCCGCGGCGAGACCGAGTTCTTCGGCCGCCGACCGTTGGTTCATGGCAACCGCAAGGAGCCCCGACGAGTCGAGTACAAGGCCGACTGCGCCACCACCGACCGCGCTGGCACCGATTGCGGCGAACGACGCCGCTCGCGTTGTGCTGCGCACGACGCCACCCGTCGGATCAGTGGGGCTGGCACACCGCAGCTCGATGCGCTCGCCGAAGCTGGGCGGCAGATCGTCAGGGCCGACATTGAGTTGTGCGTTGCCATACCGGTCGACCCACAACACCTGGGCGATCACCTTGGTGTCATCGCTCTGCGCAAGTGCGACCACCCCGGGCATCAACAGATCGGCGTCGACCGCCGGGCCGAGCTCGGTGAGGTCGCCACCGTTGCAGAGGAACGCTGCGGCCGGAGCGAAGATGTCGCGCCCGGCAAACGTGGAACCGGGAGCGAGTAGGCGATGGTCGGGGTTCGTGATCTCCACGGACCTCCCCGCACCTCCCGCCATCGCAACGGCGGGAGCGAGCAGCCCGTTGTCGGGCCCGACGAGCACCCCCTCGCCACCGGCGACCTCCACCGCGATCGCGCGTCGGGCCGTGCCGACTCCCGGGTCCACAACAGCGAGCACCACACCCGATGCGACGTAGCCGATGCTGCGGGCGAGCGCGAGCGAGCCGGCTCGCACATCGAACGGCGCAATCCCATGAGTGAGGTCGATCACGCGGGCGTGCGGCGCGAGGTCGCGGATGACGGAGTGGACAACGCCGACGAATTCGTCGGTGGTGCCGAAATCGGACAGGAACGAGACCGTCTCGTAGCGGCGACCCATATGCGTCGAACCTATCTCCACCAACTCACATCTGAGGCGAGACGCGACAGGGCCGGTGCCAACCCCCCGATGGCACCGGCCCTGTCGGCGCTGCCCACCGTTTCCGGCGGACGCGTCTCCACGCCCACACCATAGGCGACGCAGCGCCGGTGTGAAAAGGGGCACATCAAAGAACAGTCGTGAAATTCGGTCGGCTCACTCTGGCGTCAGCCGAGTTCGCGACTGCGCTCGGTGGCCGCTCTCACGGCGGCGGCGAACGCCGCTCGAACGCCGCGTTCGTCGAGTACAGCGAGACCGGCTGCGGTGGTTCCTCCAGGCGATGTGACACGTTGACGCAACACGGCTGGGTCGCCCTCTCGGTCGAGCAGCGTTGCCGAGCCGAGCAGAAGTTGACGGATCACGCGCTCGGCAACCGGCCGCGACATTCCCTCGGCAACGGCGGCCTCCGTCAAGGCCTCGGCGACGAGGAACACGTAGGCGGGTCCCGATCCGGCAACGCCGGTGAACAGGTCGAGGTCGCCCTCCGACATCCGCTCCACGGTGCCGACCGCCGCGAGAATCGACTCCGCCCACGCGATGTCGTCGTCGCCCGCCGCGCTGCCACCTGCAATCGCCGACGCACCGAGTCGAACGAGAGCCGGAGTGTTCGGCATCGCCCGCACCACTGCAATGCCGGGACCAATCGCATCCTCGATGGTGGCCAATCGCACCCCTGCGGCAATCGACAGCATTCGCGTGGCACCGGCCGCGGCAGCATCACGGGCGGCAGCAGGAACATCGCCCGGCTTGACGGCCAGCAGCGCGGCTCGGGTCGCCGGCACCGACGACGTCACGGTGATCGAAGCAAACAGCTCCGACAGCTCGGCACGCCGATCATCGACGACCTCCACGACGGCGATGGTGGATGCCGCGAGGACGCCGGCGTCGAGTAGTCCCCCGATCAGTGCAGCTCCCATGTTGCCGCCACCCACCACGGTCAATTCGAACGGTGCAGCGGAGGGGTCCGGGGTCATCCGGTCAGGTTAGTGACCGTCCGGATGAGCGTGAGGAAGACCGACTCCCCCGAGCACGCCCATCCGGACACCGGGGAGTGGGCAGCGCGACGATCACAACGGAATCGTCCCGGAAAGGTCAGGGCGTGAAGCGGCTACGGAAGCCGATACGCAACAGTGCCTGGAAGCACTGTTCGACATCGGCATAGAGGGTGCCCAGCACACGATCGAGTTCGTCGTGGGTCACCTGGCCGACCGGCATCTCGCCTCGGAGAAAGATGGCGTCTTCGATCCCGATCGAGAAGTGTGCGCCGACGAGCCGGTCGTTGCGGCGCAACAGATGCTCGTACAACTCGGCGTCGTTCTCCTCCGGGGCCGCCATCACATAGGTCTCGTACCGCAACGTCCGCTGCCCGAGCGTGAGCCACACGGTGGTGAACTCCTTGTCGTCGCCACGCATGCGCACGTACCAGCGAATGGCTTCGGTGTCGCGGTCGACGGCAATGATCCGATCGTTGGCGGCCGCGAGCTCGGCCAGCCACGTGTCGATCCGGTGCTCGAGTTCCGCAAGTTCGCTCGGGCCGTAGGCGTCGATCACTGACAGGTCACCCGCTCGCGAACCGTGAGATCTCCGTACAGCCTGCGCAGTCGGGCCGCCGCGAAGCTCCAGGTGTACCGCCGTGCGCGGTCGACCGAGGCGGCGCTCATCGACGTTCGCAACGTGTCGTTGCCAAGAATCTCCGACACGGCCCGTGCGTAGTCGGTGGGGTCGCGACCATCGATCAGTCGACCGGTACGGCCATCGTCGACGAGGCTGAGCAGACCGCCCACGGCGCTGGCGACGACCGGAATTCCGCAGGCCGCCGCTTCGAGCGCAACCAGACCGAAGCTCTCACTCCGGCTCGGGGCGATCACCACATCGGCCGCGCGGTAGTAGGTGGACAAGATGTGGTGCGGCTGCGGCTCGACGAATCGGACGCGATCATGCAAACCCAACTCATCGACCAGTGCGTGCGCTCGCCGAGTCTCGGTGTCACCGTCGGGCCCACTGGCGCCGCCGACGATCACGAGTTCGGCTCGGGGGTCGTCGAGTTCGTAAAGCGCACAGATGGCGACGTCGGGGCCCTTGAGTGGCTGAAGGCGCCCGACGAACAGCAGCAGCGGACGGTCGAGATCGAATCCCAACGCCCGACGAGCACCGGCACGATCGCCGGGGGCGAAGAAGGCGTGCTCGACGCCGGGGGCAATGATCTCCAGGCGCGCCTCGGGATTGCCGTAGTGGAGTCGGAACTGGTCTTCCTCCTCGATACAGCTCACACAGATGGCGTCGGCGCAGCGAACGATCTGCGCCTCGGCGAGATCACGCTGCATCGACTCGGGATCGCCGCCGGCGGCCTTGACCCGAGCGAGGGTGTGGAACGTCGAGACGAACGGCACGTCGAGTTCGTGCTTCAGCGAATGCCCGACGACACCGCTCAGCCAGTAGTTGCCGTGGATCACGTCGGGGCGCTCGTTGCGAGCGAACCAGTCGAGCATGCCGCGTCCGAACTCGTCGGTCACCTCCGACAACGCCTCTTTGGGAAGATGGTGCGGACCCGCTTCGATGTACACCACACGATGGCCGGGCTCGACGAGCACCTCGCGGGGCAGGCCGTCACGATCGGCGCGAGTGAACGTGGTGCACTCGACGCCCGCCTGGGCCAGCGCCGACACCAGCTCGCGCACGTACACGTTCATACCGCCGCTGTCGCCTGATCCTGGCTGCAGGAGCGGGGAAGTGTGGAGGGAGATGACTGCGACGCGCTGCACCAGGGGTCAAACCTTAACCGTGGTCGTTCTCATCCCGCTGTGGCGGAAAATCTTCGGTGGCGGCTCAGCCTTCGGCGAGGAGTGTGTCGACGTCGGCTTCGCCGTCGCGGTATCGCCGCACCAATTCGGCACTGAGCGCGTCGAGACGATCGAAGCGTTCACGCCGGTCTGACGACATCCGCGTCTCGAAGTCGGAGATCGCTTCGGTGAGTGCCTCCAGTTCGGCATCGTCGAGCGACTTGACATGGCCGAGGCCGCCCTGAGCGCAGATCTCGTCGAGTTCGAGAGCGAGCGGATGATCGCTGAGATCCTCGGTTGGCCGAGGCGGTCGCGCCGGACCACCGGTGAGGTGCTGCGACAGCACGGTACGTAGGTCGTCGGTCGAGTCGGCGTCGGACTCGTCTTCGCGACGACGTGCTTCGGACTTCACGAGGTCGAGCCGCGCCTGAGCCACCCGGCGCGCGTACGAGACGGCATCGTCTTCGTGCTGCAACTGCTGACGAAGCCCTCGCAGCTCAGCAAGAGGGAGCTGCGCAGGATCGGGTGTGTCGATGATGGTCACGTACTTCCTCCGGACACGGGTGGTAGGACCGCTACCTCGTCTGATGGGCCGATCGGGGTGTCGGCGCGGGCGTCGTCGCCGTTCACCCAGATACTGCAGGTCTTCAACACATCGCCAAAGCGTGGCCCGTACCGCTGTTCGGCAGCACTGAGCACCTCGCTCACCGTGGCACCGTCGAACACGTCGGTACCGGTTCCCGCGGCCTCGCGGGCCGAGGCAAACAGTCGCATGGTGGGCACGCCGCCCAATCTACAAGTGTCCGGTGTCCCGTTCAGGGTTCCAGCGACCGTCGCGGTCACGCCGGGACACCACCGGGCATGACACCCGCGATCAAGCCGATGGCCGCCACGGTCAGCGTGGCGCCGAGAGCAAGCCGACGCGTGGACGTCTCCTCCAACCGGCGAGTTGCGCCGTAGTAGCCCAACTCGGGCTGCGCGAGCGACCGCAGAGCGACGAACCCCCAACCGACGAGCCAAGCCGCTGCCGTCATGACCATCACCCGTTCGTCGTGCGCCATCGCGCCGAGGCCGTGCGTCCACCGGTCGCTGAGACCCCGCAGCGACACCACGAGATTGAGCGCCACCATCGTTGCCAAGGTCGAGGCCCACCGGATCGGCAAACCGCTGCGCGAGGTGCCGTCGCCGAGCCCGGCCCCGACCGACGCCATCGACCATCTCAGGCGGGCACCGGGACGGATCAGCCCGTCGGACAGCAGGAAGTGGCCGAGGGTGAGCGCCAGTTGCGACGCCACGAGGAACGCCAAGATCTCGACCGGAGGGACCTTGAACGGTGACATTCCCGAGAACAACACGACGAGGACCATGACGACGCACAGCATGCGCCGCATCCCCTCGACGGCGACCATCGACCAGGCGACCTGTCGGAGCGAGGGTCGATCGGCACCGAGGAAGGTGGCCGGACGCAGCGACGTGATGCCATGGCGTGCCCACGCCACCTCGCCGGTGTCATCGGCGCCGACCGTCGATCGAATGCCGGAGGCGTCAGGGGCGTCGAGCGCGACCGCGAGTGTCTCGGGGAGGGCGACGTCACCACGACGTGACGCACGTCGCTGCGCGCTGGTCGCGGTGGTGGCCGGAGCGTGCCAGAGCGCAAGTGAGATCACTGTTGCAACGGTGAACGCAACGACTTCGAGGACGAGCACGGCGAACCCCACGAAGCCCGCCATCGGCGACGACACGCGCCAGCCGAGCCAGACCAGCCAGGCCACCGTGGACGCGACAACGAGCACTCGTCCGGTCCACCTCACCGCCTTCGTCACCCTTGCACCGTGTCTCTCGCCATCCCAGTCACCTCGACGTACTCACTGTTGCCGTTTCATCGGCCCTCTCGACCGCCGACTTGAGACCTCATCGGGCGGCTAGCCTGCGGTCTCTGTGGGAACCGAAAAACGTGAACGTCAGAAGGCCAACCGTGCGAACAAGCAGCAGCAGACGCAGCAAGAGGCCAAGCGCCGCAAGACCTTCCGATTCATCGTCATCGGCGTCGGAGCCGTGGCTGCTGTGTTCCTGTTCGCTTGGGTCGCGAGCATCTTCGTCGGCGACGACGACCCCGACCCGGCTCCGATCGACACGATCGTCACGACGCCGCCCATCGACGTGATCTCACCGATCGACACCACCCCGATCGACACCACCCCGATCGCTACCACCCCGGCCACCGGGACCGAGGGCTGACATGACCGCTCACCGAATGCTCATCGCCGTGCTCGGCGTGGCCGGCCTGTTCGTCGCCGGTTGCGGGAGCGACGACAGCTCATCCGACGTATCGACGAGCGCCGCTGTTGCCACGACAAGTGCCGATGTTGCTGCGACACCCGCTGGCTGTCCGCCGGTCGAGGGCGCCGAGACGCAAACCCGGCAGTTCGACGCGCCGCCGCCGGACTGTTTGACGCCCGGCGCCACCTACGAGGCGATCGTCACGACCAACAAGGGCGAGTTCACGATCGTGCTCGACCCCGAGTCGGCCCCGGCCGCCACCAACAACTTCGTGTTCCTCGCGCGCAACCAGTACTTCGATGACACACCGTGCCACCGGATCATCCCGAACTTCGTGGTGCAGTGCGGTGACCCGACCGGTACGGGTACCGGCGGGCCGGGTTACACCATCGTCGATGAACCACCGCCACCCGGCCAGTATCAGGTCGGCTCGATCGCGATGGCCAAGACCATCGATCCGAACAGCGCCGGAAGCCAGTTCTTCATCATCACCGGACCCGATGGCGCCGCACTCCCGCCCGAGTACGCACTGTTCGGTCAGGTGACCGACGGACTCGATTCGACCGTGCCGGCGATGGCTGCTGCCGGCACCCCCGGCGAGGGAATCCCGTCGGAGCCGGTCGACATCCTGTCGATCCGCATCATCGAATCCTGACCGCCCGTCACACGGTGCCGGGTCAAACGTGACGTTCGCGGCGGCGCAGCGCTGAATCAGCCATCCTGGTGTTCGTCGCGGGTGAGTTCGTCGACGTCGTCGATGGCAATCGTCATCTGGCGGCGCGACGCACGACTGAGCGCGTGGGCGCCGACCGGCGATGAGAGCAACTGCAGCACAACGACAAGGGCCAACGTCGTCGACGCAACCAGAGTGCCGATCTGGATCGCGGCGCCGATCGCCACCAGGGTGAGTCCGAGCGTCGGTGCCTTGGCTGCCGCATGCATCCGTGAGAGCAGGTCGCCGAATCGCACCACCCCGATCCCGCCGATCATCACCAGCGCCGATCCGAGCACCAACAACACGTCGGCGAACGTATCCATCAACTCCCCCTGCGCTCGATGAACCGCGACAACACCGTCGTACCGACAAACCCGACAAACACCGCAACGAGCACGGTCTCGATGATGATGACGCCGCTGCTCGATCGAGCCGCACCGACAATGATGCCGACCACGAGCACCGAGAGCAGCCCGTCGAGGCCGACCACCCGATCGGGCAGGCTCGGACCTCGCAGCAGCCGATAGACGAACCCGGCCGCACCGATCGACAACATGATCAAGGCCACGATGTTCACGACGTAGCTCCCGCGCGTGCTGCCACGATCGCCTCGAGGTCGATCCGTTGCTGCTTGGTTCCGAATGCCCGCACGGCGAGCCGCTCGAGTCGGAGTACGTCGGCCCGTACCGACTCGACATCGGTGAACGCCAACACATGGACGTAGATCACTGGGGGTGTTCCATCATCCGGGGCGTTTACGTCGACCGTGAGGGTGCCGGGGGTCAGCGTGACCGCGTTGGCGACCACGGTGACGATGCCGTCGGAGGCGACATGCATCGGTACGGCCACGATCGCGGTGCGAACGTTGGGGCGCGGGCTGATGACGATCCAGGCGACCTGCAGATTCGACTTCACGAGCT
This sequence comes from Ilumatobacteraceae bacterium, assembly GCA_035633295.1. Lineage (GTDB taxonomy): Bacteria > Actinomycetota > Acidimicrobiia > Acidimicrobiales > Ilumatobacteraceae > Sva-07. The sequence continues at coordinate 27,945 of DASQFE010000032.1, forward strand.
GCACCGCGAAGTACCCGACGAACACGAGCGCCGACAGCGGGTGGAACGATGTCAACTGCATCCCCTGCACGTCGGCGGGACGGCCGATCCACACGACGAACAACGCCACGGCGACGCCGGCCACGAGGCTCGCCAGACCGAAGTCGCCCCAGAGAAACGCCCAGACGAGCGTGAGCCAGATGATGAGGGCCGGGAGCCGAACGGAGCGGATCACTTGCCATCACCTCCCAACACGGTCTCGATGTACTGCTGCGGTGCGAGCAGATCGGCGGCGGTGCGCTCGGCGTAGTTGTACAGCGGGCCGGCGAACACCATGAGCGCCACCGACATCACGACGACCGCCGACGCCGCTGCTGTCATGAGGCGGGGCACTCGGCTCTGGTCAGATGCGATCCACTCGACCATCGCCGGATCCGCCGGTTCACCCCAGAACACATTCGACCAGATCCGCACCATCACGTACACCGTCAGCAAACTGACGAGCAGACTGACACCGACGATCAACCAGTTCTCCGACTCGATGCCGGCGCTGACCAGCGCGAACTTGCCGACGAACCCCGAGAACGGTGGCAGACCCGCGATGCTCAATGCCGGCAGCGCGAAGAGCACGGCGATCATCGGCGCACTGTGCGCCACGCCGCCGACCTTCGACAGTCGGTCGGATCCCGAGCGCCGCACCACCAGCCCCGCAACGAGGAACAGCGCTGTCTTCACAATGATGTGGTGCACCACATAGAAGACGGCGCCGGCCACACCGGCGAGGGTGAACAGCGCGAGGCCGAAGATCATGTAGCCGATGTGGCTGATGATGTGGAACGACAGCATCCGCCGCAAGTCGTCCTGGGCGAGCGCTCCGAGTACACCCACGATCATCGTGAGGCCTGCGAGCACGAGCAGCAGGGTTCCCTGGCGGGCGTCCGGAGGGAACATCAAGGTCTGCGTGCGGATGATCGCGTAGACCCCGACCTTGGTGAGCAGCCCGGCGAAGACCGCAGTGATCGCTCCCGAGGCCGTGGGATAGCTGTCGGGCAGCCAGAAGAACAGCGGGAACAGGCCGGCCTTGATACCGAACACGAGGATCAAGAGCAACGAGAACCCGGTGGCAACGCCGGGCGGCAGCTGCGGCATCCGCTCGGCGAGTTGCGCCATGTTCACCGTGCCGGTGGCCGCGTAGATCACTGCCAACGCGGTGATGAAGAACACCGAGGCGACGAGGCTGATGACCACGTACGACATCCCCGCACGGACCTGGTCGGCGCGACCGCCGAGCGTGAGTAAGACGTAGCTCGCAACCAGCATCATCTCGAACGCGACGAAGAGGTTGAAGAGGTCACCGGTGATGAAACTGGCCGAGACGCCGGCAGCGAGCACGAGATAGACCGGGTTGAACGCGGCATAACGCGACTCCTCGGCCTGCTGGCCGATGGCGTACACGAGGACGGCCAGCAACATCAGCGACGACACCACCAGCATCACCGCCGACAGCCGGTCGACCGCGAGCGTGATGCCGAGCGGCACCGGCCAGCCGCCCGCCTGCATCACCACCATGTCGTCGTCGTCGACGCGTACGAACAGGATGATCGCCACGACCATGTTGCACGTCAGCGCACTGAGGCTCACGATCCGCTGCACCCACCGCACGGACGCGACGATCACGCAGAGCGCCGCGCCGAGCAGCGGCACGATGACCGGCAGCGCAACGAGCGAACTCACCGCCGACCCTCCTCGGCTGCTTGGTCACGCTCCGCGCCTTCCTCTTCCGCCACGGCCTTGTCGGGGTCACGGCGACGGGCGATGAATCGATCCTCGACGTCGTCTTCCACCACATCGTCGTGAGTGATTCGCCAACTGCGATAGCCAAGCGCGAGGAGGAACGCTGTGACACCGAACGTGATCACGATCGAGGTGAGCACGAGCGCCTGCGGGAGCGGGTCGCTGAACTCCGATGGGTCGGCCGTCCCGATGATCGGTGACACTCCGCTGCCGCCGCCCGAGGTCAACAGCAGGATGTTCGAGCCGTGTCCGACGAGGCCGACGCCGATGAGGATCCGTGAGAGTCGACGCTGCAGCAGCATCCACGTACCGGTCGCGAAGAGGAACGCCGCGGCGAAGGCGAGCAGCACGCTCATGGCCTCGACCGCGTCCTTGGCGCATCCTCGCCGAACGCCTCGAACGCCATCAGGATCAGCCCGATGACGACGAGGTCGACGCCGATGTCGAACGAGAGCGCACTCGTCACCTTCACCGTGTCGAACACGGGGAGATGGAACGTGGCGTCACCGTGCTCGAGAATCGATCCACCGAGCACGACCGGGATGAATGCTGTCAGTGCCGAGATCAGGAGCCCGCAGCCCAAGAACAGGTGCGGTGGGAGACGGAAGGTCGATCGAACGGCCTCCGCTCCACCTGACACGTACCGCAGCGCCAATGCTCCGCCGACCACGAGGCCACCCACGAAACCGCCTCCGGGACGGTTGTGGCCGGCGACGAGGAAGTACAAACCGAGGACCAGGATCGAGGGGTACAACACCTTCATCGAGGTGTCGAGCAACATCATCCGTCGGCTC
>DASQFE010000033.1:0-3948 GCA_035633295.1 Ilumatobacteraceae bacterium
GGCGCAACACCGGCAACGGTCGGCACCGGTTCGTCCTCGACGTCCCCCCGGCAGCGATGCTGTTCGAAGCGTCGCATCAGCGTTCGCCGATCCGGCGAGCGAGCGTCCGCCCGAGCGGAAGTGATGCGACCCAGCCGTCGCCTTGGCGGCCCCACAGCGGTTGCAGCTCGATCCCGACGTTCGCGGCTGCCTGTTCGAGGTCGGCAGCCTGCACGTCGAGTTGCTCGATGGTCGGTGCGGTGAGGGTGAGGAGCCCGGTGTACAGGCACTCGACGTATCCGCAGGACAGCTCCACTTCACGTGACTCGACCTCGGTGACCGCCTTCTCGTCGGCACGGCGGACAATGAAGCCCTTTCGGCGCCGGGTCTCGATGTTCGCTTCGCGTTGGGTTCGTTCGCGGTCGACGTCGCTGTCGGACCGTGACGGTGCGACCGGTTCGAACACGGTGGTGAGCGAACGGGTGCATCCGGATTCGAACATGAGCGAATCGAGCCACGACGCTGCGACCTCACGGCGAGGCCACCGCGCGAACCACCATGACCGGTGCTGCGCGGAGTCGACGGACACCGACGACAACTGATCGTCGACGTACATCGGCCCGAATGCTGGAGCCGATGTACCCGTCGCGGCCGCCAGCGAAGAACTCAACGTCGCGAGTTGTTCGACGACGGACGGATCGCAACGCACACGGGTCGCGGTGACGAGGTCGTGTGCTGACAGCACCGCCTCGACACGCAACCCGGCTGCGTTGAGCCGGCCCGCGAACAACCGTGCCTGCTCCGCGACGACCCGAAGCCCGCACGACAGCGTCGACTCGCCGCGTGATTTCGTCACCCGGTGCAGGTCGACGGTGACTTCGATCAATACCTCGTGATCGACGACCGACGCGGAGGTGTCTCGGAGGAGTTGCAGGTAGTCGGCGCGTGCGGGGTGTTCGGCTTCGTCGGCCCACTGCGCTTCGAGTTGGGCAACGGTGTTGCGGATCGGGACCGGCGACGTCCAGTCATGAAACGTCACCCGTGTCACCGGTGAGTGCTCTCGAGCGAACCCCGCAATCGCGGCGCCCCATTCGTCGATGCGCATGTCCTGCGTTGCAGGGTCGACGAGGCCGAACTGGCCGTCACCGCACACCTTCAACACTGCGGTCAGCGACCCTGCTTGGCGATCGCGTACGACGCCGATCGCGACGTCGCTTCCCGGTGTCAGCCACGCAACGTCGATCTCGAACAACTCGAGCCCGGCCAGCATCGCCGGCAGCGCCGCGGGCTGTTGGCCGTCGGTCACGAGCGCGACGGGCCGGTACCAGCGGTTCCGCGACCGCAGCCGCCGCCACCACCACACGACCAGCGCCGGGAGGATCTCGTGGGCTGGGCGCTGGTGCAGCTTGCCGAACCACAGCCACCCACACACCGCTACCACCACGACCGAGACCGGGATCGGGATGTAACCGGCGATTGCCAACCATCCGGCCATGAGTGCCGTGGCACCGACGACCGCCAACGAGGGCGGGATCGTGCCGAACATGCCGGAGCGTCGACGTTCACCGAACCGGTAGCCCCGCAACCTCGATGTGTCCGCCATCAGCGTCCCCCTCCGATGTCTCGACCGTTCGAACTCGGCCCGGGCGACGGTGACGATCCTGTTGCCGACTCCGTCGTCGAGGTCACTGCGTTCTTGGTTGCTGACGCCGCTGCCTTCGCTGCGCCGGCTGCGATCACGACTGGTGCGAGCGGACCGGCTGCGGGTGCCGCTGCCGCGGACCCGATACCGCCACCGGTGGCCGCCGTCGACGCGCCGGCGCCAGCGAGGCCAGCGCCCGCTCCCCCTGCACCGGCTGGTCCCGCACCACCACCGACGGGACCAGCCGAGCCCGCACCGGTCGACGAACCTGCCATCGTCCGGCCGCTGCTGCCCGACAGGCGCCGCATGGTCGACTGGCCGTAGTACTGCATCTGCATCGCCTGGGTCCCGCCGCGCATCGGCGCCGACGCGATCCCCTGCGCAACCACCGCAGCGGCCACGATCGGCATCAGTTTCCACACCAGGAACGGCATGAACGCCGCCAACCCGAACGTGATCACCCCAGCGATCAACGTGCCCAGCTCACGGCCCAGGTTGGCGCCGACAGCATCGGCCGGCTCACCCGTTGCGCCGACACCACCCAAGGCGGAGATGCCGACCGACAACGCGAGGATCATCACCGGCTTCGCGATGATCAACGCGACGAGGAGTTCGAGAACCTTCTTCGACGTGTCGCGCAACGGTGGGAAGATCATCGCCGGCAACCCGAACGACACCGCGTAGATCACCACCAGGTAGATCAGCGACTCACGCACGAACAACGTGACCCACATGAACAACATCGCTGCCATCAACGCCAACGCGACGAAGACGCCGACGAAGTGCATCCCCGCCATGTGCGCCATGAGCGTCACGCCGAGGTTGTCCATCGCAACGATTGCGTCGTCGCGTGTCTGGTCCCAGATGAAGTCCGACAGCCCGTCGGCCAAATCGATCGCCGCCGCCGCCACGGCCACGAGCGAGACCATCGCGAAGATCGCGATCGGCAGGTCGTGGCCGACAGCGCGCACGATCGCTCCCGGCGACCCGGCTGCGACGCCACGGATGAGGGCGAACAGCACCAGCATCGCGACCATCGTCAGGCCGATCCCGAACGCGATCCGGAACGGCGATGACTCCGACGAGTAGAACCACTCCGACTGCAAGCTCGGTGACGACGCGGTGTCCATGAAGTTCCACAGCGCCGTCAACAAGGCGAGGACACCTTTGACGATCCAGTCCGTGAGCCCGCCGACGACGGTGTCCCACGCCCAACCCGCTGCAGCGGTGAACGGGGTCGTGATGAAGTCGAAGATGTCGCCGATGATCGGGATCGCCAGCATCACTCGACCTCGGTCGTCGTGTCGGCGAACACTGCCGGTTCCCATCCGTCCACATCAACGAAGGCCGATGGTTCCGACGGCAACGCCGTGCCGGTCGGGACAGGGGTCGGGCCCTCGGCGATGGTGACATCGTCGATGCGCCAGTCGTCGCGTTCCCAAATCAATGAGATGTGATGGGTTCGCCACAGCGCCTCGATCGGACCGTCGACCGGGTCACCGGTGACGAGCATCGCCCACACCGACACTTCCGCCGCCGAGTCCGACGTCTGGATGGTGGTGACCTGTAGCGGCGACTCGATCCACACCCGTGACGCGAAGTCGGGACCGAGTTCGTCGAACAACTCGAAGTAGTCCGCGACGACCTCCTCGGCTCCCGCAACTCCTTGGTCCTCCGACAGCAGTTGCGACATCGTGTCGGCGAGGCGCAGTGGTCCCAGTCGAACAACGGTCGGCAACGACGCCACCCAGTTCACCGCCGCGGTCACAGCACCTCGACTCGATCGGGGGTAGCCGACCGGGACACCAGCCACGTCACCCGCCGCGACCACAGCCACGGTGGCCGGCACGGCCGCCGGCTCGTTGCTACGTGGGCCCTCAGGCTCCGCCGATACCGCCGATGTCTGGGCGGGGGCCGTCGACTCGCTGTCGTCGAGGAGGAACGAACGAGCGGCCCAGACGCCGACCATCGTCACGAGCAGCGCGACGGCGACCATCTTGGTGAGGGACACGACGACCCTCAGCCAGCCTGGCCGGCGTCGAACAGCACGCTCACGATCGTTGGCGCGAGGCCGATGATCATCGCCCCGATCGCACCCGCGGCGACGTACATCTTGCCCTCGACACCACGCCCCGAGTTGCCGTTCATACCCCGCCACGTCGCAGCCCCGTACAAGATCGCCAGACCACACACGCCAAGCGCGAGCCAGAAGCCCCAACTCAGGATCTGTGTGAACAGCCCCGCACCCGGCAGACCATCCGACGACGGTGACACGTCATCGAACGGAGATGCAGCGGTGGCTCGGGTCGGCGACGCGAACACAACGG
>DASQFE010000034.1:0-7661 GCA_035633295.1 Ilumatobacteraceae bacterium
ATGTCGATGTCACCCACGGTGGCGACTGTGACAAGCAGTGCCAGCACGAGCACGCTGTCGCCGATGAGGAAGCTGCGCCCGGTACGGCGCTGTGCCGAAACCGCCGGCGGCCAAGGGGCTTGGTGACCAATGAGCCCGACGAGGACGACACTGGTGATGATCCAGCCGGCGACGAAGCTGGTACCCGTTGCCGCGATCGCCACCATCGACGTGGAGGCGGTCAGCACCAGAGCGAGGATGTGGAACCGACGGGAGCGAGGGTCACTGCGTAGCGACCTCGAGGCGAACGACTGCACGATCAGACCGACAAACGTGGTGAGCGTGATCAGGATTGCGCCGACGCGATCGGCGACCACCCCAACGACGACGGAGCCGTCAGTGTCGGTGGCGACTACTCCAAGGGGGCCGTCGATCGCGACCGAGACAAGGGCGACGAGCGCCGCCGCGAAGGCAACCGCACTGGCCGCGACAGCGATGCGTGCTGCGGTCGGCGCCATCGACCCGAACACGATGATCGCCAACGCTGCCAGCAGCGGTACGACGGGGACTGCGACGAGGACTCCTGACATCACCAACATCCTAATAGACCCTGTACAGTATGTACAACGTAAAATACCTAATTTGTATAGCTCATGCCCTGTCGACCTGAACCACCGGTGCCGCTGTACCGTGCCGACATGTCGGAGGTCGGCGCCCAATCAGTCCGGTCGGAAGGGGTCGGTGCGGATCTGGCCCTCCTCCAACGTTTCGAGCCCGTCGTTCGGTTCAACGAAGGCGAGTACTTCTTGCCGGCATCGATCGAGTCGTTCGTACATGTCGCAGAGCTGTGGGAACGAAACGGACCCTCGGACAAGCGGATCGTGGCAGCCGCAGGCACCCTCGACGTTGACCGGCTCGTCGAGCTGACGCAAGACCAACGGGCCAGGCACTACCTTCGCCTGGTCGACCGTCAGCTGAGCCGAACGGACTACTTCGCGTGGCAACGCCGACGAGACCGACCGCGCTTTCGGCCGGAGACACGACTCGGTCGGGTCGGTGTGCTCACTCGACTTGTCGATGCCGCCGGACGGGTGTCGCTGCTTGCTCGCGGTCGTACCCCTCGTGGCGCGCAGGCGGCTGCAGCGCTGCTCGACCGCGACCGCTCAGACCATGGCGACCACCCCTATTACGGTCGCGTGGTCCGCAGTGCCGGCTACGTCGTACTGCAGTACTGGTTCTTCTTCTTCTTCAACGACTGGCGATCTCGCGCGTATGGCGTGAACGATCACGAGGGCGACTGGGAGCAGGTCACGATCTATCTCGTGGACGAAGGCGCCGGAGCGATGCGTCCCGCCTGGGTCGCATTCTCGGCGCACGACGAGCAGGGTGCCGACCTTCGCCGTCGCTGGGACGATCCCGACCTGTCGTTCGTCGACGGCCATCCCGTGGTCAACGCCGGGCTGGGATCGCACGCCGGCGCAGTGCTGGCCGGGGAGTACCTGATCACTGTGCGCAACCATCGGTGGACCCGACTCACCGCCGTACTGCGGACCGCCTCGCGCTACCTGCAGCCGTGGGCTTCCGACGACGAGGAACGCACCGGCGTCGGTATCCCCTACGTCGAGTACAACCGCGGTGACGGCGTGGCGATCGGGCCGGGCACCGCGAACCCATGGAGACCGGTCGTCGTCGACGACGACGCCCCGTGGATCCGGTCGTACAGTGGGCTCTGGGGTGACGACACGAACGACCCGTTCGGCGGCGAGCGTGGCCCGGCCGGCCCGCGGTACGAACGGGATGGCACGGTGCGGACGTCGTGGTCCGATCCGGTCGGCTGGGTTGCGCTCGACGCAGTCGCGCCCACCGACACCGAACGACGAGCGGTGATCGGCGCCCGGCTCGATCAACTCGCCGCCGAAGGCAGCGGCCTCGATGTCGAACGCCAAACGCGCCGGGCCAAGTTACGCGCCGATTCGATCGCCGGGATCTCGACCTACGGCGCTGACGAGCGCAACCTCGCTGATCTCGCGGCACAGGCAACGGTCAATGCCGACGAGCAGATGCGCCTGTCCAAGCTGCTCGACGGCGCCGGGGAGGTCGATCACCCGCACGCCCATCTGCGACATCGCGCCGTCCCACTGCCCACGGACCCGAAGGAGCGTCGCCGGCTGCTTCGAATCTGGGCCACGATCAGCACACCGCTGCTGTTCGCGCTCCTTGCCCTGATGTTCTCCTCCGGTGCCCCGTCGATTCTCGGGAGTGCCCTCGTGGCGTTCCTCATCGTGCTCGGGATCGAGGCGCTGACTCGACGACGCCTCGCGAGCTACCTCGTTCGAATCGCTCTGCTCTTTGCGGTGTTTACGATCGCCGGTGTCATCGTTGCGGGGCTCATCGCCTCTTGGCAGGTCACCATCGTCGTACTGTTGGCCTCCTTGGCCGTTGTGTTTCTGTTCCTCAACCTTCGCGAACTCCGCCGCACCTGATGACTCCCGACAGCGAGACAGTCCCCGAATCGAGCCCCGAATCGAATGCGGCGATCGACGCCGTCAGCGACACGGTCACCGCCGTGGCCGGCAAGCTCCGACGGGGCCTGCGACTGTTCGCCAGCGGCGGTGACCAACCCCGGGCACGTCGAGCCACCGATGTCATCTTGTTGGTCGTCTCGTTCGTCGGAATCGTGCTGGTCGGCCTGGTCGCGATCCCGGAGCCGGGAATCTCCAACGCGATCACCAGGTTCCTCCTGGCGTTCCCCGACGCGTTGACCGGGATGTGGCAGCTCCTTGCCGACCTCCCGCTCCTGTGGGCAGCGATCATCCTCATAACATCTTTCGCCCGGGGCCGGGCAAAGGTCGGGCGCGACATGCTGCTCGCCATCGTTGTCGGCATCACAATGTGGCTGCTGCTGGCTCGCGTGGTCACCGGCGATTGGCCGGATTTCCCGCGACTGTTCAGCGACGTCCAGCCGCCTCCGGTGTTTCCGTCCGCCCGGCTCGGCATCCCGACGGCGTTGATCATCACGGCATCACCCCACCTCGTCCGACCCGCCCGTCGCTTCGGATACGCCGTCATCGTGCTCGGTTCGTTCGCCGCCGTTGCACTCGGGGCGAGTTCGACGCTCGGAGTGCTGGCAGGCCTGCTCTCGGCCGCCGGTGCCGCGGCGATCGTCCACCTGATCCTCGGGTCGAGTGCCGGACGACCGAGCCTCGACGACGTTCGATTCGCCCTGGCGGACATGAAGGTCGACGTGACCGAACTCGGTGTGGCCGACCGTCAGGATGCCGGCCACTTCGCCGTCGCCGCCCGGAGTGACGACGGCAGCGACCTGGTCATCAAACTGTACGGGCGCGATGCCCACGACGCCGCTCTCGTGTCGACCGTGTGGAGAACCATCTGGCTGCGCCAACCCGGCTCACCTGTCGGCTTCGGTCGATTGCGTCAGGTCGAACATGAAGCCCTGCTGACGCTGCTGGCCGCGCAGACCGGCGTCGCCACCGACTCCGTCGTGATCGCCGGGGCCACCCACACCAATGATGCGGTCCTCGTGCTCCGGCGTACAGGGACACTGCTGGTCACACCCGACCGACTCCGTGACGCGGAGAACACGCCGGATCCGGTCTTCACCGGTGACGACGCCCGTGACCGCCTCGGCGAGCTGTGGCGACTTCTCACGACGCTCCACGACAACGGGATCGCGCACGGCAGACTCGACGAGGACCATCTCGTCCTCGACGAGGGTCGGCTTGGCGTCATCGATTTCCGGGGAGGTGCCGTCGCGCCGACGCCCGCCCAGTTGCGCAGCGACGACGCACAGCTCTTCACCACCTCGATCGGGCTGTTCGGGCGCGACCTCGCGGTCGAAGGGCTCGTCGAGCAACGATCCGTCGAGCAGATCGAAGGACTGCTCCCATACCTCCAGCCGACGGCGCTCACCGCCGACCAGCGACGGATGCTGAAAGCGCTCGACATCGATCTGGACGAGTTGCGCACCGAGGTGGCCGAGGCTGCCGGCGTCGAGTCTCCGCCGCTGATCCAGATGCGGCGGTTCACGTTCGGGTCGGTCGTCAAGGTGGCACTGCCGGCGTTGGCGATCGTGATGCTGCTGTCCGCCCTGGCGGGCTTCGACCTCGAGGAGTTCGTCACCACGCTGCAGGACGCCGCCTGGTGGCTGGTCGTGATCGGTTTCGTGGTCGCCCAGCTCCCCCGTGTCGCCCAAGCCGTGTCGACGTTGGGTGCTGCCCCCATCCCGATGCCGCTCGGGCCGGTGTATGCCCTGCAGCTCGCCATCTCGTACGTCAACCTCGCCATCCCCACCGCGGCGGCTCGCATCGCCGTGAACGTCCGGTTCTTCCAACGTCAAGGTGTCGCTCCCGGCGCGGCGGTCGCCACCGGCGCCCTCGACGGCGTCAGCGGCTTCATCGTGCAGGCCATGTTGCTCAGTTCGTTGCTGCTGTTCACCGGCCTGTCACTCGACGTCGACCTCGAGGGTCCGGCCTCGGCCGCGATCCGGATCGCCTGGATGATCGGGATCGTCCTCGCCGTGATCGTCGTCGTGATCCTCGCGATTCCGCGGCTACGAAGGTACGTGCTCGGTGGGGTCCGCAAGACCGCGAGTGAAGCCTTCGGTGTCCTTCGTGGTCTGAAGTCGCCGCGCCGGCTGATCATGCTGTTCGGCGGCAACCTCATGTCCGAGGTGCTGTTCGCGACTGCGCTCGGCGTGTTCGTGTTGGCGTTCGGCTACTCGCTCGACCTCCACGAGCTGCTCTTCATCAACATGGCCGTCGCGCTGTTGGCCGGCCTGCTCCCGATACCTGGCGGCGTCGGCGTCACCGAGGGCGGCCTGATCTTCGGCTTGACGTCGTTCGGTGTTCCTCAGGAGATCGCGTTCACGGCCGTCCTGCTCTATCGATTCTCGACCTTCTACACGCCCCCGATCTGGGGCTTCTTCTCGCTCAAGTGGTTGGAGCGCAACCGGTACCTCTGAGCCGATCGGCCCCGCCTCAGCCGGCGCGAAAGCGGGCGGTGTACTCCCACGACCACCCGCGGAACTCATCGAGTGCAAAGCCGTGTGGTTCGACCAGGTTGCGCAGCTCGGTGCGTTTGATGAAGTCGCCGTCGCGTCGAGTCTCGGCGAAGAAGGCGACGCCGCTGGGCCGGAGCACTCTCCGACACTCCGCGACGCACGCGTTGCGGTTGGGGACCTCGCCCAGCATGAGCACGATCACCACCGCATCGAACGTGGCCGATTCCAGCGGCAGGCGGGTGGCATCTGCCTGGACGAATCGGACGTTGGGGTGGGCCTCGACCCGGCCCCGAGCGAGCACGAGCATGTCTGCCTGCACGTCTGCGAGTATCAACGTTCCCGCTGGCACGACCGCCGCAAGCGACGGGCTGAAGTAGCCGGGACCGCAGCCAAGCTCCAACACCCGCGAGCCCGAGGCGACACCGAGGCGCGCCGCCAGCCTGGTTGGCGATTGCACCATCCGGCGAGCGGGGTTCAACAGCGAGCTGGCCTTTGACGCCGGAAACACCTTGCCCCGCGTCATGCCGAACTCGGTGTCGGCCGTGGCCGTACCGGTGACCTGTTCGTCGTCGCGCATGCGACGAGTTGATCAGACTCGACCGTGAACATCGACGCTTGCGAGGGCGGCCCGCTGCGGATCGTCTCGCACGACTCCGACCACGCGGAATCGAGCCATCTACGTTGCTTCTAGTGTCTTGCAAATGGACCTGCACGACGGCACGCCGTTCTGGCCGAGGCGTGACGGCATTCTCGGCGTGCACTCACGGTTGGTAGCCGACGTGTCCTGCGATGTCGTCGTGGTAGGAGCGGGCATCACCGGATCGCTCGTTGCCCTCGAATTGACTCGCCGCGGGTTGGACGTGGTCGTGCTCGATCGACGCGACGCCGGCGGTGGCAGTACGTCAGCAAGCACAGCGATGCTGCAGTACGAGATCGATGAGCTACTCGTCGATCTCGGGGACGCAATCGGTGTCGAGGCTGCGGCCGTGGCCTATCGCGAGTGCAGCCGCGGCATCGATCTCGTAGAACAAGCGACCCAAACGGTCGGGCACAACTGTGGGTTTCGGCGCTCCCCGAGCGTGTTCATGGCGATTCGACAGCGCGACGTCGGTCTCCTTCGACGTGAGTGCGATGCCCGCGCGGCGGCCGGCTTCGAGGTGCAGGTACTCGAGGGTGACGAACTCGAGGACCGGTGGGGGCTCGTCGGGCGCGCCGCCATCGAATCGGTCGCGGGCGGATCCGTCGACCCCTACGCCTTGTGCTACCGGGCACTCGACCAGGCAACGCAATGGGGTGCATCGGTCCATGCCCGAACCGAAGTGACCGGCTACGAGTTCAGTCCCCGTCGAGTGCGTTTGGACACCCATCGAGGCCACACGGTGACCGCCAAGCACGCCGTGATTGCCAGCGGCTACGAAGTTGAGGCGTTGCTCCCCGATCTGCCGATCGCGCTGAACAGTTCGTTCGCGTTCGTGACCGAGCCCATCGACAACCTCCATCGTCAATTTCCGAACGGGTTGCTGTTCTGGGACCTCGACGACCCGTACCTCTACGGGCGCACCACCGACGACGGGCGGCTGCTCGTGGGCGGTAAGGACGAAACCTACCGGGACCCACTTCGGCGTCGGCGGGCGATGCCGTCGAAGATCCGAGCGCTCGCCGCCACGGTGCCGCGGAGACTTCCGCGGGTTGGTGAGATCGAGGTCGCCTTCTCGTGGAGCGGAACATTCGCCGAGACACCCGATGGTCTGGCATACATCGGCCGGCATTCCCGGTACCCGCGATGCCAGTTCGCGTTGGGCTTCGGCGGCAACGGCATCACCTACAGCGCGCTTGCGGCCGAGTACATCGCTGACTCGCTCACCGACGGCGGGCCGGGCGACGAAGCCGGGCTCTTCCGACTCGATCGGCCCACGATACGTCCGAGCTGACTTGAGTGGGTTTCACCCGTGGAGATACTCGATCCGCTCAAAATCGATCGCCTCGCTTGAGGGCGGGCGGGCGACCGTCCGGGTCGAGCAAGTGGGAGTGGACCCTGCGGAGGAGCCCGTGTCGCCGGGCTCGGACCCGTTCGATCTGGTGGGCCCGCAGGTGGCCTGATGGGCGCGGGCCGTCCCGGTCGGTTCGATGCCAAGTGTCAAGGGCTTCGGCGCTCTCGCGCAGCGCGCGGAACCACTCGTGAGCGTCGACCATCGCGTCGGCGTCAAAGACCCCGCCGGTGTGTTCGCAGCTCAAGCGGAGACGGGTGTCCCGCGCCAGCTTGCGGGCACCGTCGCCCAAGCCGGACGGATCGCGGGGTTCGCGTTCGTCGCGGGTCGAATCGACGATGGCGCAGGACAGTTCGGAGTCGTGGGTCCAGGACCGTCGGTTGAGGTTGTCCGATCCGATGGACATCCACACGTCGTCGACGATGCACGCCTTGGAGTGCACGTAGACAGCTGTTCCGTCCTCCCGCTCGAGGTCGTAGATGGCGACGCGGTCCCCTCCGGCGGCGTAGAGCATGTCCTGTACCCGTTCGCGACCAAGCGTGCTGGCGGCACCCATGATGCGGCCGGCTGGGTCGACATAGCGGGGCACGACGATCACGAGCAGAAGCTGCGGCTCGCGTCGCAACGCGTCCGCCAGCACCTTGGCGGCCGCAAACGACCACAGGTACTGATCC
>DASQFE010000035.1:0-2979 GCA_035633295.1 Ilumatobacteraceae bacterium
TTGTTGGTCGCCACGCACTCGACGCGCTCGCGGTGGGCGATCTCGGCGAGGGCATCGTTACGGGCGGAATCGAGGGGATCGCCGTGGTCCCACAACTCCACCAGTACGCGGTCACGCCCGAACGCGTCGACCAGCCGGAGCAACTCACGGCGAGCTGCCGCCGGGCCGTCGGCCATCAGTGCAGCCGGGACCGCCCCCTTACGGCAACCGGTCAGCACCCAGGCGTGGCCGGCGACGGTGTCGGCCACGTCGGCGAACGCGAACTGCGGGGCGCCCTTCTCGCCTGCGAGGTGACCGGCGCTGAGCGTCCGAGACAGCCGGGCGTACCCGGTTGGGCCGTCGGCGAGCACGAGCAGGTGTGTTCCCGACGGGTCGGGGGCGTGGGAGTCGGGGACCATGCCCGTGTCGATCTGACGGTCGGTGTCACGTTCGGATCGCACTACCGATCCCCGGTGCCCCGACAGCCCGATCTCGGTGCCGAACACGGTCGGCAGGCCGACCGCCTTGGCCGCCTCGGCGAAGCGAACCACCCCGTAGAAGCCGTCGTGGTCGGTGAGTGCCAGCGCGTCGAGGCCGAGCCGGGCTGCCTCGGTGGCCAGTTCTTCTGGGTGCGACGCACCGTCGAGGAACGAAAAGTTCGAGTGGCAGTGCAGCTCGGCGTACGGAGTGGTCGGTGCGTCGGCCGAACGCGTCAGATCGGGTGGCGCTTCGAATGGCTGGCGTTTTCGGCTCCATGCCGGGCCGTCACCACCCGAGTTCCACGAGGAACTTCCCGGGGCGCGCCCGTCTCGACCGGCCGTGCGGTTCGACGGTCGGTCGGACAGAGTTGCTTCGAGTTCGCTCCATGACCAGGACGGGTTGTTGAACCCCACCGAACCCAGTATCGAACATGTGTACGATTTCCGCAAGTCCCCCAACCACCGAGAGATTTGTGCACTGGGCGCACATTCCGCAGCATTTTTCGGGGGGTGGCGTCAAGGCATCAAGACATTGATGCTATGATGTCACCCATGCGTACAACCATCACGCTGGAACCCGACGTGGTCGACCTTCTCCAACGGAGCACGCGCGAGCACGGTCTGTCGTTCAAGCAAGCGGTGAATGCAGCCATCCGTCAAGGCCTCGCCGAATCGGCTCCGACGACGCGATACGTCGTACCGGTCCGCGACCTCGGGCACCCGACCGTGCCGCTCACCAAGGCCCTCGCTCTCGCTGCGGAACTCGAGAACGACGAGATCATCCGCAAGATGGAACTCGGCAAGTAGCAGCAGTCGCTCCCCGTGATCATCCCTGACGTCAACGTCCTGCTCTACGCCATCAACAGCTCCGCTCCTCACCACGCAGCGTCGCGGGACTGGCTGGAAACGTCATTGAACGGAACCGAGACCATCGGCTTCGACTGGGTCGTGCTCCTGGGCTTCCTGAGGATCGCAACCAATCGCACGATCCTGCCGACACCACTCTCGACGAGCGGTGCCTGGGACATCATCGACGGTTGGATCCGTCAATCGGTTGCCGACGTCGTCACACCCCCGCCAGGGCACGCAGTCAGGCTTCGAGCAGTGACTGAATCCGCCGGCGCCGGCAACCTCACCACCGACGCGCACATCGCCGCGATGGCTCTCGGACTCGGAGCCCGGATCTGCAGCTACGACCGCGATTTCGAACGCTTCGACGGCATCGTTCGGATCGAACCGGGTCGCTGACCGCTGTCGACGGCAACCGTCGTCTGGCGTCAGGTGCCGGGTGTCAGATGCCGAACATCAGGGGGCCAGGGCGAGCAGGATGCCACGCAGGCCGGGGTCGGCCCGGTCGATGGCGGCCTCCCACGTGAACCAGTCGATCTGCTGGCTCTCCCCCTCGGGCGGGGCGGGGTCGGCGTCTCCGCCGTCGATGAGATAGCGCAGGTCGAGATGCGTATGGCCCCGACCTCCGGCGTGCACATCGACATGGATCAGCTCCGGAACACCCAGGTGGTCGACGGGACCTGCGAAGCCCACGTCGAGGCCGGTTTCTTCACGGCTCTCACGCAGCGACGCCTCCCACGGGGTCTCACCAGGATCGATGTGACCGCCCGGCTGCAACCAGATGCCGAGCCGCTTGTGCTCGAGCAGCACCACTCCACGGGGGCCGACCACGATGCCGGATCCGGTCACATGGACAACATCGACGTCCTGGTCGAGCGGAGCCTCCAGTTGGTCGAATGCCGCCAGGAACGCGACGATCGACTCAGCCTCACGCCGATCGACCGGCACCTTGGCGGCAACGTCGGATCGGATACGCTCGTGGAGTTCGTTGTCTTGCTGAGGCATCGCACCGGTGTAGCAGTCGCACCCACAAATGACACGCGTGTGATTTCTTTGGATTTCTTCTTGAGTTCGTCAGCTTTGTGCCGATACCACCACCAGTACATGAAGATCGGCCTGACCCGGCCGACCCAACTGGCGGGACACTCACATGGACAATGACATCAACAGCGCACCTCGCATCCTGATCGCAGTCGGCGACCCCAACCTGCGTCGAACCAGCGTGGCAGAGCTGCGGGCCGTCGGCTTCAGCGTCAGTGCTCCGACCGATGGCGACGCAGCAATCATGCTCGCTGGGTCGTTCTCGCCCGATGTGTTGATCGTCTGTTCTCACCTGCGAGCACCCGATGGCCGTCCCCTCTACGAGCGTCTGCGTGAGTCCAGCGAGCAGTACCTGCTGTGCATCACCGACGAAGGCGCCCACCGGGCCCGAGCCGCGGTGCTCCACTCGGGTGCCGACGATGCCGTGTCGATGCCGGTGCTCCCCGAGGAACTCTCCGCTCGCTGTCACGCCCTGCTGCGCCGCCCCCGCCAGATGCAGAGTCGCGTCGACAGTCCACTGACGTCCGTGCTCAATCTCGGCCCGCTCACGATCGATCTCGGCCGTCGCGAAGTACGCATCGTCGACGAGGAAGTAGCGACCACCCGCATCGAGTTCTCGCTGCTGGAACAG
>DASQFE010000036.1:0-5130 GCA_035633295.1 Ilumatobacteraceae bacterium
TGCACGAGGGCAGCAGGAGCCACGGATGTGGTGTCGGACGCTGCGCTGGACAGGCCAGGCACGCCGAAGACGAGTCCTGCGGCGGTGCCGGCGAGAAGGCCACCGGCGAGCCCGATGGTCAACCCCCGACGCTTCCCGGACGAACCGGCGGTGTCGATGTTGTCGTTGTTGTCGTTGTTCATGGTGTGCTTCCCTTCAACAGTTGGGTCGGGCGACGGGTTCGCCGCTGACAGAACCCATGGTGAACGCCCTCGGTGAAGATCATGCGGGAGCGACGTAAGGCCCCGGTGAGACGTTCGGCGGCCCAAGCGCTGCGACATCAGACGGTCGAACGGAGTGCTTCCTGGGCGGCATGCCAGCCGCACATACCGTGCACTCCACCACCCGGCGGCGTCGAACTCGAACACAGATACACCCCGTCGATCGGGGTCGCCCACGGATGCAGGCCGAGGGTCGGGCGCCGCACGAACTGTCGGAAATCGGCGATGCCGCCGTTGATGTCTCCGCCGATGTAGTTGGCGCCGTGTGCTTCGACGGCCTCGGTATTCATCGTGTGACGACCGATGATCCGATCACGAAAGCCGGGAGCAAACCGCTCCACTTGGGCTTCGATCTGACCGGTCATGTCAATGGTCGATCCGTTGGGCACGTGGCAATAGGCCCACACCGCCTGCGTCCCGTTTGGCGCCCGACTCGGGTCGAACAGGCTCTGTTGAGCCAGGAGCACGTACGGCCGCTCCGGATGACCGCCGGCCTGAACCTCCGACTCGGCCGCGGTGATCTCCTGCAGCGTGCCCCCGAGGTGCACGGTCGCCGCACTCGCGCAATCGATGTTGGCCCATGGGACCGGGCCGTCAAGCGCCCAATCGATCTTGAAGATGCCCGGTCCGTAGCGATATCCGGTGAGCGCCCGGCGGTACCTGCTCGGAACCTGGTCGCCTGCGATCGCAAGTACCTGGCGTGGTGTGAGGTCGAGCAGCACGGCATCGGCAGCGGGAAGTTCCCGCAACGATTCGATCCGTCGATCGCACTCCACCCGGCCACCGAGATCCTCCAGCACTGAGACGAGTGCGTTCGCGATCTGCTGCGAACCACCCTTGGCCAGCGGCCACCCGACGAGGTGCGCGAGTACACCGAGCAACAGGCCGTACGCAGCAGTCACAGGCGCCTTCAGACTCAGTACCGAGTGTCCAGCCAGTCCGGCAAACAGCGCTTGCGCCTCCTCGGTGACGAACCCCCGGCCCGCAACGGCATGGGCGGGCAGGATCCCAACCGCACCGAAGCGAGCGAGGGTCAGAGGGTGCTTCGGCGGGAGCGTAAACGGCGACAGCAGCCCGTCTGTCAACTCGAACCCAGCGTCGATGAATGGGCCGAACAGCCGGCGGTATCGATTGCTGTCGGCGCC
This sequence comes from Ilumatobacteraceae bacterium, assembly GCA_035633295.1. GTDB lineage: Bacteria > Actinomycetota > Acidimicrobiia > Acidimicrobiales > Ilumatobacteraceae > Sva-07. The sequence continues at coordinate 1,406 of DASQFE010000036.1, forward strand.
AAGACTGTCGGCAGTGTCGTCCAGCGAGGGGCGCAACACCGCCGCACGCCCACCATCGAGCGGGTGCGCGACAGCGGCCTCCGAGTAGATCCACTCGAGGCCGTGAGCCGAGAGCGGCGTATCACTCGCCGCTATCTCTCGGAACGCCGGCGATCCAACGGCAAGCGGATGGATCGCCGAACACACATCGTGGAGCACACCCGGCAACGTCAGCTCCTCCGTACGGGTGCCGCCACCCGCGCGCGCCGCTGCTTCGAACACCGTCACATTCCAGCCGGCGCGCGCCAACGTGATGGCCGCCACCAGCCCATTCGGACCAGCACCGACCACCACTGCGGTCCGACCACTTTGATTCGACATCTCGCCCACGGTCCCCACCGTTGCACGTTCGAGCTGTGCTCGCACCTCGAGCCCTTGTCCACTGGCGGCGCTCACGGTCAATCGTGTCAACACGGCGCCATGACGACGACGACTGGGACGAGGTGAAGACCTGGTTCTATGGGGCGCTGTCCGGCACCGAGCAGCGCCTGGACGACATCAACGCCCGCAACTTCGAGAGGTTCCTCGACTCACCGCCCGAGCAATCGCCGCCGGCCTCGGCGTCGAGTAAACTCGATGTGCGTCACAAGGCGATGAGCCAACGGCCCATAACCCGGCTCCCCGCTCATCGCTGCGGGGAATCCCACTGGGGTGACACGGGGAGGGTGAACCCGATGGCGGCACCACCGCCGTTGCGGTTCGTGGCCGACACCGTGCCGGCGGCGCGCTCGACCACATCGCGAACGATCGACAAGCCGAGCCCGGAGCCGGGCATCGATCTGGCCGACTCGGCACGGTGGAATCGGTCGAAGATCCGTTCCTCTTCACCCTCGGGGATCCCGGGGCCGTGATCGAGCACCGTGAGTGAACCGCCGTCGACGACGACGTCGATCGGGCCCGCCGTCTCATCGAACTTGCAGGCGTTGTCGATGAGGTTCGTCACCGCGCGGTCGAGCGCCGAGCGTGGAGCATCGACAGCCGCCGACGACCGGACATCGAGTGCGATGTCGCGCGATCGGCGCCGACCGACGCGCTCGGCAACGTCGGCGGCAAGCACCGGCAGATCGATGCGTTCGTTCGGTTGCGCTTCGAGGTCGCCCGATGCGACCGCAACGAGTTCGTTCACGAGTTCGGTGAGCTCGGTGATCTCGGAATCGAGATCGTCGAGCACGCCATCGCGCATGTCAGGTGCCATTTCAGGATGTCGTCGCAGCACCGACAGATTCGTCTTGAGGCTCGTGAGCGGCGTGCGAAGCTCGTGTCCCGCATCCTGCACGAGGCGTTGCTGCTCGGCACGCGACGTGGCGAGCGCACCGAGCATGTAGCGAAAGGCCGCGCCGAGTCGGCCGACCTCATCGGTCCCCGTACCTGGCACCGCCACGTCGAGACGGCCCGATGAACCGACCTCTTCGGCTGCCTTCGTCAAACGGCTCATCGGCGCCGCGACGGTGCCGGCGATCAGCCATCCTGCGAGCGCCGCGGCCAACGACACTGCAATGACGAGGATCAGGGTTCGGCGCCGGAGGTCGTCGAGCACGCTGTCGACCTCGTCGAGCGACCGCCCGATCTGCACCGCCCCATTCGGGAGCCCGATCGTGTGAACCCGAGCATCCGTGCCGGTGACCGCGACCGTCGAGCGATCGATGGCCCGAGGCTCCGCGATCACGGCCTCGACGTCAGCATCAACCGGAACATCGTCGGGAAACGAACTCGCCACAACCGAGCCGTCGGCATCGAGCACCCTGACCCAGTAGACCTCCAGCAGACCTCGGCTCGGCACACGGACGCGATCGTTGCGCGAGAGATCGAGCATCTGCTGCGCGGCCTGCGTGATCGACTTGTCGACCTCGCTGACGAGGCGAGCGCTCGTCGTGCGGTAGCTGATGAGTCCTACGGCCGACGTGGCAATCAGCGCGACCGTGGCCAACGAGAGCGCTATCTTCCAGCGCAGGCCCATCAGCCGTCGATCCGGGCCGTGTATCCCACACCTCGAACGGTGTGGACCACGCGAGGTTCGCCTTCGGCCTCGGTCTTGCGACGCAGATAGCCGATGTACACGGCGAGGTTCTTCGAGTCGGGCCCGAAGTCGTAGTGCCAGATGCGGTCGTAGATGGTGGAGTGATCAAGCACGATGCCACGGTTCGCAACGAGCAATGCCAGAAGGTCGAACTCGGTCTTCGAGAGTTGGATCTCGCGTTCGCCACGGAACGCCCGACGACCGGACGGGTCGAGTCGGAGATCAGCCAGCACAAGTTCGTCGTCGGATGAGCCGGTTCCCTCGGTCGCATAACTCGACCGGCGCAGCAGTGCACGCACACGCGCCAGCAGCTCTTCGAGGTCGTAGGGCTTGGCGAGATAGTCGTCGGCTCCGGCATCGAGTCCGGCGACCCGATCACTCGGCTCGGTCCGTGCGGTCAGCATCAGCACAGGTACCTGGTTGTGTTCGGCGCGCAGCACGCGGCACACCGTGAGGCCGTCGACCATCGGCATCGACACGTCGAGGAGCACGACGTCGGGCTCGGCTTGGCGAACCGCCTCGAGCGCCTCGGCACCGTTCTTCGCCGCGGCCACCGTGTAACCCTCGAGCTGCAGCGCCCGCACCAGCGATTCGCGCACAGCACGATCATCCTCTGCTACGAGGATCCGGATGTTCTCGTTGTCCGTCACGCTCCACAGTCTGGTCGCAGGTGGTGAGAATCGGGTGTGACCCAGCGGATGCGAGTGGGTGGCGTCCGAGTTTGGTACGAACACAGGGTGCAGGTCTTTGATCGTTCGACGCCGCTCGCTCCGCACGCGCTCGGCGCCGTTGCGCTCGGCGGGGCGATCGGGTCAGCAGCGCGATGGGCCGTTGCAATCGGGGTCGAATCATCAGCATCGAACGACACCGGGTGGCCGTGGGCAACGCTGATCGTCAACGTCGTGGGTTGCTTGCTGATCGGGTTCGCGGCACGGCACATCGTTCGCGACACCACGATGTGGGCATTCACGGTGACGGGCATTCTCGGCGGCTTCACGACGTTTTCGGCGCTGGCGGTGGAACTGAACGATCTCGCTGACGCCGACCGACTGCCGCTCGCCGCGCTCTATGCCGTCGTCACGATGGTCGCCGGCATCGGGGCGACCGCGATCGCCGGCTCGGCACGCGCGCCGGAGACATCGTCATGACCGCGGTGTTGTTCGTGATCGCGGCCGGAGCCGGCGCGGTGGGGCGTCACCTCGTCGGGCAGTACGCGTGCTCGTGGATCGCGTTGCTGTGGGTCAATACGATCGGCGCGGGTCTGCTGGGTGCGATCGTTGCGTCCGACTTGTCGCCCGACGCAAAGACGATTTTTGGCATCGGTTTCTGCGGTGCCCTTACGACGTTCTCGTCGTTCGCACTCGAAACACGATCGCTCGGCTGGCGATGGGGCGCCGCGTACACCGCCGCCACCTTGGCGTCGGCATGCGCAGCAGCATCACTCGCCGCCACGTTCGTGTGACTCTTGCATCAGGGGTCTGACCCCCGATGCAAGTTTCAGTTGGCGACTTCGAGGATGCGGACCGGGAGTTCGCGGGGGCCGCGGATCTGGCCGACGCTCCAGCGGGTGTCACCGGCGAGCTCAACGCGGGGGAAGCGCCTGATGAACTCCTCGATGGCGACCCTCAGCTCGAGTCGGGCGAGGTTCGAGCCCAAGCACCGGTGGATG
>DASQFE010000037.1:0-2999 GCA_035633295.1 Ilumatobacteraceae bacterium
CGGGTCGAGGGTCGGGTGGCCGGCGCCGTCGGCGTGTCCGGTGCCACCGAGGAACAGGACCACCAGGTCGCCCGCGCCGCAGTCGCCTCCGTGTTCGGATGATCGAAGCGTGATCGACGTGGCCGAGGTGGAACGGCTGGCTGCCGATCTGCGCCTGCTCACTGCAGCGTTGGCGTGGGCCGCTGCGTCGGTACTCACTGCATCGCAACTGACTGACCGCCGAGCACGGTAGGCGCGACGACGAGCTCCGTCACCCAGACAACCAGTCCTGAACACAATGGAGCGAAACCGGCCGCGAAAGTGCGGCGTCACGAAAGGGCCGTTCCGTGGCGCGCCCGGCCTCCAGAACTCTGGGATTTTGTGCGCCTGTTATCGGGCGCTCCTCATGGCGAGTTCGCCCTGGCCCATCGGCCTCAACGGCGCGACGATGAGGCCATGGAGCGTCTTGAGACTGATTTCGTGCGTTGGTTGTCGAGTGGCTCGACTGCACCGCTTCTCGATCCTGGCAAGTTCCGGAGCGGTTCAGCCCGCCGGTTGGGATGCGTTCGGCGGAGCCGACTCCGTGAGGTCGATGGGTCGACAGATGATTACGTGGGCGACAGGCGGGCCGGGCACCATCGACCTGCGAGCGATCGATCTCGCATAGCTGGCGATCTGATCGGGGTCATTCTCGATCTCTTCGGACCACGGCGGAAGCTCGTCGATGTCTTGGGTCTTGAGCACCTGTAAGTCCGGCTGCTGCTCGCCGGTGACGTCAATCTCCCAAACTCGGCCAGAACCGAAGGGTTGACCCCTAGCCGGGAGACGGACCACGAGGAATCCGGTGTCGTCAGCGATCTCGACATCTGGGCCCGATTGGCGCGCGAACACGACGTGAAGCGTCGCAGTCGCAGCACCCTCGCGGAGCGCGTCGACGAAGTCCTGGACGGTGCCGGTCGCGCCACGGAGTTCGTAGTCCGCTGGGTCGTATCCGTCGGCAAGATTCCAGCGCAACGGCCACAGACTGCGATCGCCGTCATCGAAGTGATCGAGTTCCGACTCGGGCACGCCGTCGCGGCGAAGCAGCTCGATACGGGTCGGCACGGTGTCCTCGCTCGGCCCTTCCACTTCCAGCGTCGCGAAGGTGCCGGGGTAGCGGACGACCCGACCAGCGTCGAGTTCGATCGTGGCCCACTCGATCCAGGCGGCGAGGCACGAGTGAGCAAGCGTGAATCTCCCACCCGCGTAGGCGCAGTCGTAGATGAAGGGACCGAGTGAGCCAGGGTGGTCGAGTTCGACCATGTGGTACCAGTGACTCGTATACGCAATCGGGAACAGCACGGTCGACGGCCAAGGCGGCTGATCTTCCTGGTGCATCCTCCATGAGTCGAGCGCGAACGAGAGGTCACAGAGTTCAGGCCCGAACCATCCAGCTGCTGAGGTGATGGACCAGCTGCGGTAGAAGTGATCGATGTCCGGAGGCACGCGGAACGGTGCGATCGCCTCGGCGATTGTGTCGAGCATGTTGATCTGCTCGATCTCGGCCGGGGGCATCGCGATGCCATAGCGTTCACCTGCCTGAGCGAAGTCGGTGACTGCGGCGTCGAGTCGCTCAATCGCTGTCACTTCTACATTGTCGCAGAAGCCGCTGAGCCCACCCTCGATAGCTCTGTCCGAGGGCCCGCAGCCGGTAGCCCAGTCGACGCTTCTCGCCGGTGACGACGCTGCCAGACCGTGCCGCGACGACTCGATAATCGCGTGCCCGGCCGTCCGCCCTCACCGCACATCGCCGGCGAAGTCGCACGCCTTCTACACCGTGCAGGTCGCTCGATCATCACGCTCCACGATGCACGGGGGACCCATCGGAGATCTGCACGTCCGACCCGTTGACTCCGTTCGGGATTGTGTGGCGCAGCGTGCAGAACGCGGGCGGACTCCGTTGTCGCTTCTTGCGTGCCGTCGAAGTAGCACGGGTCGCTCCTGCGCCGTAGTGGCTCAGCGAGCGAAGTACTGAGCGGCAAGGAATCCGATGCCGAGGGCGACGATGATGGCGGATTCTTTGAAAGGTCTGTCAAGCGGACGGTTGACCACATCCTTTGAGGGTCGTAGTACAACGCAGCCCACTCGCCGATAGCGAAGCGCTCCCCGCCGAACCGACTCGGCTCGTAGATCCCGTCAGCACCAGACTTGGGATGCTGGAACGCAATGCGCGGGGCATACAACAAGGACCGCCGACCCGTCTGGGACGACCGCTGCGAGATTTCCTCGACGATGGTCCCCGTGAACTCGATCGCCCCGGATGGCGCGCGGTTGGACCTCCACCGCCACATAGCAAACACGATGAAGCCCAACCCGATGATGTAGCCAGCCATGATTCAGACGCCTCCAGAGTTCAAGTATGCGCCGACTCCGATCAGGCTCGTCAGCTTCGGGAAGGAGCTCAAATTGCCGGAGTTGCAAACCGCTTCAAACCGTCCGGACCCCACTCGATAATCGCGGTCAGAAACACTCCGCCGGGCACTCGGGAACCGGCGAAGTCGGTCGCCTCCTCGGCCCGATGGGCCACCGCATAATCACTGGTTTGCGAGTCTGCGTTGGCGTGCTCTCAAGAGTCGATTTCGATGCCCATCGACGGCCGACTTGGTGTCGGTGGCGTCGGCGGTTGCAGCTCGAGTCCTCGTCGCTGCGCCCACTGGGCGAGCGGTGCCGCCAGCTGGCTGATGCCCGGTCGGTCCTCGTGGTCTGCGAACGCGGCGGCGACCTCGACCAGCGCGGTGTTGTCGAGGTTGCGGCCGTTGGCCCAGTGCTTCCATTGGTCGAGGGCGTGGCAGAGGCGCCCGGCGTGGCGGGTGACGCCTTCGAGGTCGTTGAATTGGTCGAACATCCGCCGAGTCGAATCCATGCGGCGGTGATCGTCGATGAGGTTGTGGAGCTCGTGACCCGGCGTCGTGTCGGTGCCGCGAGTTCCTCGGCCCGTGTGAGCCGTTCGGTCGCGGCGGCGAGGACGTCGCCGGCAGTCT
>DASQFE010000038.1:0-19204 GCA_035633295.1 Ilumatobacteraceae bacterium
GTAAGCGATCCGGCGGCGGTCGCCGAGGTGCGCGAGTGTGGCGGTGTGCGCCTTTTGCTGGTCGAAGACGACGCAACGATCTCCGAGCCGTTGGCCGATGGTTTGCGGCGTGAGGGGTTCGAAGTCGTGCTGGCTGCGACCGGCGCCCAAGCGCTCGCCGCGTCGCCGGTCGACCTGGTGCTCCTCGATCTGGGGTTGCCCGACCTCGAAGGTCGGGTCGTGTGCCAGGAGCTGCGGGCGGTGAGCGCCGTCCCGATCATCGTGGTCACCGCGCGAAGCGACGAGATCGATCGTGTCGTGCTGTTGGAGCTCGGTGCCGACGACTACGTCGTGAAACCGTTCGGATTCCGTGAGCTGGTGGCGAGGATCCGAGCGGTGCTGCGGCGAACATCCGCCACGCCGGGCCAGAGCCCGGCAGCTTCGCTGGAGGTCGGTCAGTTGGTGATCGATCTCCGCGGCCGCGGCGTCGAGTTCAACGCCGAGACCGTCGCCCTCACACCGAAGGAATACGACCTCCTCGTCTGTCTGGCATCCGACGCGGGCGCGGTGAAGACCCGCGAGCAACTGATGCGTGAGGTGTGGGACGAGCACTGGTGGGGTTCCACCAAGACGCTCGACGTGCACATTGCGTCGCTGCGGCGCAAACTCTCCGCCGACGTCATCGAGACGGTCCGCTCGGTCGGCTACCGGTACGTCGATGGCAATCCGGAGGGTTGAGCGCGGGTGACGAAACGGCTGCTGCTCAGTTACCTCACGATCACGGTGATCGTGTTGTTGCTGCTGGCGATCCCACTCGGGCTCTTCTACTCGCAACGGGAACAGGAGCGGCTGGAAGCCGACGTCGAACACGACGCGAACGTGATCGCCACGCTGTATGAGGACGACCTCGAAGCCGGATTGCCGCTCGACCCGACAGCGGCCGACATCTACGCGGATCGGACCGGCGCCCGGGTCGTTGTGGTCGACAACGACGGGATCTCGCAGGTCGACACGGCCGCGGATGTCCCCCGAGATTTCTCCACTCGTCCGGAGATGGTCGCGGCGCTCGATGGGGAACGTACCGCAGGCACCCGGAGCTCCGAGACCCTGGGTTCCGATCTGCTGTTCGTCGCTGTTCCGGTGGCGTCGGGTGGAACCGTGCATGGAGCGCTCCGCGTGACGCTCGATACCAGCGACGTGAGCGCCCGGATCCGTTCGTTCTGGATCGCGTTGGCGGGTGTTGCAGTGGTGGTGCTCCTCGCAGTGGCAGTGATCGGCTGGGTCATCGCCCGGTCGGTCACTCGGCCGCTGCGCGAGCTGACCGACACCGCGAGCCGGTTCGCATCAGGCGACCTGACCGTGACACCGTCGGGAGTGGCCGGCCCGCCCGAGATCCAGGCGCTCGACGACACGATGACCACGATGGCGTTGCAACTCGACGGTCTGCTCAGCTCGCAGCGGGCCTTCGTCGCCGACGCGTCGCATCAACTCCGAACTCCGCTGACTGCACTACGGCTGAGGCTCGAGAACCTCCAGAGCCATCTGGCCGAGGAAGACCATCCGGCCGGAATCGACGAGGAGGTGGAGCGGGCAATCGACGAAACGGTCCGGCTCACGGAGCTCGTCGCCAACCTGCTGCAGCTGGCCCGAGCTGATGATCAGCCGGCTTCGGCGACGAAGGATCTCCGGTCGCTGGCCCACGACCGGGTCGACACCTGGACGGCCGTAGCCGAGGAAAGGGGGGTGACGCTGGTCGGTCCGAGCAGTGACGGCGCGGCGGTTGTTGTCCGAACGGTGCCCGGCGCGATCGAACAGATCCTCGACAACGTGCTCGACAATGCGCTGCTGGTGTCGCCTCAGGGAGCGACGTTGACGGTGGTGCTGGACTCATCGGCGACGTCGGCCACGGTGAGCATCGTCGACCACGGCCCCGGACTGTCAGACGACGACAAGCGCGACGCGCTGCGTCGCTTCTGGCGTGGCGACACGTCGAGGCCCGGCACAGGGCTTGGCCTGGCGATCGTCGATGCATTGGCCACAGCGTCGGGCGGCTCGACAACCCTGAGTGACACCGCCGGTGGGGGGCTCACCGTGACGGTGACGTTGCCGCTCGATCTGTGATCGTCGGGTTGGTTCAGCCTTGTCTCCCATATACCCTCCCGGGTATGTGCAGACAGACCTCCTGTAGAACCTGCGGCCGCCCGAGCTGGGCCGGGTGCGGTGCTCACGTCGAGCAGGTGCTCGGCCATGTCCCACATGACGAGCGTTGCCAGTGTGGCGCAGCGGCAACAGCGGTGACCAAGAAGAGCTGGTTCCGGCGCTGACGCAACCGGTTCGCCGTGCCGCGTACGCTCGCGGGCAATGGCGCATCCGCAGATGTTCGATGATGACGACCCGTTGCTGCAGCGCGTGCGCGAACTGTCGGCGGCGCTGCCCGGCAGCGCCGAGAAGATCTCGCACGGGCGCCCGGCGTTTCACACCAAGAAGGTGTTCGCGTACTACGGCGGTTCACTGAAGGTCGACGGCGAGTGGGCGCAGCATCCGCAATCGATCGTGGTCCTGCCCGATCCCGGCGATCGCCAAGCTCTGCTGGAGGATGGCCGCGTCTACATCCCGGCATATCTCGGGCCATCCGGTTGGATCGGCGTCGATCTCGACGTCGACACCGACTGGACGGAAATTGCCGAGTTGCTCGATGCGTCGTACCGGCTGACGGCACCAAGGCGGAACATCGCCGAGCTCGACGCGCCGGCCTGATCACCTCTCGGCTCAGGCGGTGTCGCGGAGGGCGGCGGTGCGTTGTCGGGTGAGGCGGGTCGTCATCTGGTCGTCGGTTTCGGGGAGTTGGTCGGGGTGGCGGCGGCCGGCGGCGAGCATGGGGGTGCCGTCGCGTCGGTGGTAGATGACGTAGCCGTGCTCGGTACGTTTGACCTGGTAGTGGGTGTGTTTGGTGGCGTTGTGGCGTTGGCAGGCGATGGAGGAGTTGTCGGGGTCGGTGGTGCCATTGTCGGACCATTCGGCCATGTGGTCGACGTGGGCGAAGGTGGCGGCGACGCCGCAGCCGGGGTGGTCACAGGTGGTTGCCATGAGCTTGGCGGCGTCGCGGGCGGCGCCGGTGAAGAGGCGTTGTTTGCGGCCCATTTCGATGACGACTCCGGCGGAGTTCATGACGACGCGTCGGACGTGGCCGTGAAGGCTGGCTCGCACGATGTCGTCGGGGAGCAGCACGATGCCGGTGTCGGTTTCGCAGCGGCGCTTCGAGAAGTCGACGTCGGCGAGGTCGTTGGGGAACGGGATGAGTCCATGGGTGGCGAGGCCTTCTTCGAAGGTGCGTTGGTCGGCGATGATGTTGACCAGCGGGGTGGGCATGCGCCCGTTGGCGGGTGCGGTCACAGATTTCTGGAAGATCGAGCGAAGGGCGTCGTAGCGGCGTTGCGCGTCGGTGCGGGGGAGCAGTGAGGCGGGGGCGTCGGAGCCGTGGAGGCGGGTGCGTTCGGCGATGTCAGCCTGAAACTCGCGTTCGACGGCGGCGTTGAAGATGGCGACCATTTCGGCGGTGGCGATCGGGTCGCCGCCGGAGGCTCGTAGGTGCAGAGCGCCGTCGAGGTCGGCGACGGTGGCGGTGCGGTTGGTGATGTTGGCTTCGCGGTCGGTGTGGGCGCCGTCGAGGTCGGCCAATGATTCCCATCGGCGTAGGCACGTGCGGGCATCGTTGAAGGAGAGCTGTTCGGCTTGTTCGAGCAGGATGTCGATCGAGTCGATCAGTTGGTTGCCGCAGCGAGGGTTGGATCGTACGCGTGCCAACTCGTCGGCTTGGGCGGTGCCGATGTGGCCGGCGTGGAGTGCTTGGCCGGTTTGGGGGATGTCGTCGATGAGGCGGGCGAGTTGGCGGAGTCGGCCGCATTGGCTGGCGGAGTAGTTGGCGTTTGCTTTGAGCCACCCGGTCATCGAGTGGTGGTGGTCGATGACGTGGATCGAGCGGCGCTGGCCTTCGGCGACCACTGCTGCGAGTTCGGCGTCGATCCGTCGGCGTTGCAGCTCCAAGCTGCGGAACTCGTCGGTCAGCTCACGGTCGTCGAGGCTCTGGAGCTGTTCGACAACGGTGGCCAACATGGATCCATGATAGCAAACACCAGTTTGGAAAGCACAAAGAAAACGAACAAATGCACGTAAACCTCGTGATCTCATCACCGACGCCAGTCTGGATGTGATGGGGGCTGCGACCGATGACAAGCGACAATTGGTGCGATGACATCCGAACGCTGGAACTCGAACCTGCACGCATTCGAGAGGCTGCTCGAGCTCGTTCCCGCTGGCGCGATGCGGGGCCTCGATGTGGGGTGTGGCGAAGGAGAGACCTCACGACGGCTGAGGCGGCGGGTGCCCTGCGTCACGGGGCTCGATACCGACGTGTCAAGCATCGAATGCGCTCGACGAAGGGGCGATGACATCGACTACGTCGTCGGGGATCTGTTCGGCAGTGAGGTCGAGGAGAGTGCGTTCGACGTCGTCACAGCTGTGGCTGTGCTCCACCACGTCGACCACCGAAGAGCGCTCGTTCAGCTCAGTCGATTCGTCCGTCCGGGCGGCGTGTTGCTCGCGGTCGGGCTCGCGAGATCGCGATCCGCCGGCGACTATGCGCGAGATGTCGTTGACACCATCGCCGTTCGTCGCCACACGTTCGTCAGGGAGGTGTGGCACACCCCCGCACCGCAGGTTTGGCCGCCCCCATTGACGTACACGCAGACACGAGAGGTGTCGATGGAAGCACTGCCTGGTGCCGCGTTCGAACGAGTTCCCTTCTTCCGCTACACGATCACCTGGACACGCCAGCGGGGATGATCACCAACTGCCCGGGCTGATCAGAGGGTGGAGATACCGCCGTCGACGGGGATGACGGCGCCGGTCGTGTACGCACCGGCTCGGCCGGCGAGAAAGATCACGGCACCGGCGATGTCCTCCGGCGAACCGATACGTCGGCGCGGGACGGTCGCTTCGACCATCTTGCGGCTGTCGGGATCGGCCAGGCGGTACGCCATCATCTTCGACTCGAACGGGCCGGGCGCGATGGAGTTGATGGTGATGTTGTCGCGCACGAGGTGGGCTGCCATGTGGCGGGCCATCATGTGGATGCCGGCTTTGGATGCGGAGTACGAGTAGTTGTCGCCGAACGGCACCCGGATGCCGTCGATCGAGCCGATCATGATGACCCTCGCCGGGTCGTCGGCAGTCGCGCCGGCCTTGAGCTGGGGGAGGAGGGCCTGGGTGAGCATGAACGGCGCCTTGATGTTGATGTCCATCACCTTGTCGAAGCCGATCTCGGGGAACTCGCCGAGTGGTGCACCCCATGCCGCTCCGGCGTTGTTGACGAGGATGTCGATCTGCGACTCCCGGTCGGTCAACGCAGACACGAACGAGGCGAGGCCCTCGGCGGTTGCGATGTCGGCAGGCAGTGAGATGCACTCACCATGCTCCGACAACTCGGCGGCGGCCGCGTCGCAGGCATCGGCCTTGCGGGCAGTGATGTAGGTGCGTACCCCGTTGGCCACGAGCCCCGAGGCGATCATGAAGCCGATGCCCCGGGATCCGCCCGTGACGACTGCAACCTTTCCGTCGAGGCCGAAGAGGTTGGCAAGTGCGAGCGGAGAGTTCGAATCGGGCATGCTGGGAGTATGGCGCACGACAACAACAGCGATCACGTCCTGGAAGTCAGGCGGGCATCGTTTGGCGAGAGCCGACTCAGCCCCGTCGCCACCAGCGACCTGTCGGAGGGCCAGATCCGACTTCGTATCGACAGCTTTGCGGTCACCGCCAACAACATCAGCTACGCCGGCGCCGGTGACATGCTCGGTTACTGGGATTTCTTCCCCGCCGATGACGACCCACAGACGTGGGGGCGCGTGCCAGCGATGGGTTGGGCCGAGATCGTCGAGTCGCGAGTCGCCGACCTGCCCGTCGGCGGCCGGTACTACGGGTGGTTCCCGATGGCGAGCGCCGTCACATTCACCGCAGCAGCCACCGACGAAGGCTTCCGCGACGACGGCGCCCATCGGCAGGCCCACGCCCCGATCTACCGCGCCTACGTCTCGACCGCCGTCGATCCCTGGTACGACACCTCACCCGACGGCGAGGATCGCCACGCCGTGCTTCGCGTGCTGTTCCTCACCGGTTTTCTCGCTGACGAATTTTTCGGCGACTGTGGTGAGGAGGCGTACTTCGGCGCCCAGCAGGTGGTCGTGCTCTCGGCCTCGTCGAAGACCGCAATCGGATTCGCTCAGCGCGCCGCACAGCGTGACGGGCTGCGCGTCGTCGGGCTCACCTCGCCCGACAACGTCGCGTTCGTCCGTTCGCTCGGCTTCTACGATTCGGTCCTCACCTACGACGAGGTCGGCGCACTCGCCAAGGTCGACAGCGTGATCATCGACATGGCCGGCAATCCAACGGTGCTCGCGGCAGTTCACACGCATCTCGACGACCACGTCAAGTACTCGATGATGGTCGGAAAGAGCCACCACGACGCCGTACCACCGACAGCTGCGGCGGAAATGCCCGGCCCGGCGCCACAGTTCTTCTTTGCGCCGATGGACATCGAGCGTCGCATTGCTGCCTGGGGCCCCGAGCTGTATCGAATGCTCACGACCGCAGCGATCGTCGAGTTCATCGAGGGCAGCCGTTCGTGGATGGCCATCGAACGCCGCGATGGCGCACCTGACGCGCCAGATGGCGTCGTCTCGGCATGGGCCGACATCCTCGGCGGCAAGATCGCGCCGAACGTCGGCATCGTGACCTCGACCACATGAGCCGGCCGGAGATCCATCGCCGGTTGCTGCGCGTGCCGGGGCCGAACGACAAGCGCCTCGCGGTCAGGGTCACGCCCGACGCTCTGCGCCACGTCAAGGCCCGTCACCCCTGGGTGTTCGAGGAATCGGTCACGTCGATCAGCCACGACGCCGACGCCGGCGACCTCGCAGTGATCTTCGACAACGACCGCAAGTTCGTCGCCCTCGCGCTCTATGACCCGGACTCACCGATTCGATTTCGAATCCTCCACGTCGGGCGGCCGACGCCGATCGACGCACCGTGGTGGCGGGCCACGATCGACGCTGCGCTCCAGAAGCGGGAGATCTTCACATCGGATCCGGCCGCCGACGAACTGGCCTACCGGGTGATCAACGGCGAGAACGACGGACTCTCCGGCCTGGTCGTGGATCGATACGCCGGCGTCCTCGTGATCAAGCTCTACTCCGCCGCGTGGTTCCCGCACCTACTGCGGCTCACCCGGGCGCTGCTCGACGTCACCGGCTGCGACGGCGTCGTGCTGCGTCTCGCTCGCCACCTCCAGTCCCGCGAATCGTTCGGCCTCGGCGACGGCGATGTGATCGCCGGCGTCGTTGCCGATGGCCCGGTGCGGTTCTCCGAGGGTGGTCTCGCCTTCGAGGCCGACGTGCGAGCAGGTCAGAAGACGGGGCACTTCCTCGATCAGCGGGCGAATCGACTCCGCGTCGGTTCGATGGCGGCAGGTCGCGACGTGCTCGATGTGTTCGCCTCGACCGGCGGGTTCAGCGTGCATGCTGCGGCCGGCGGCGCCACGAGCGTCCACGCCGTCGATCTGTCGGCGCCGACACTGGCAGCAGCCGAGCGCAACATGGCACTCAACGAGCAGCTCGACGCGGTGCGCAACTGCACGTTCACCACCGAGGTCGGCGACGCTTTCGAGGTGATGGTGCAGCTCGCTCGGGCCGGCAAGGTCTACGACATCGTGGTCGTCGACCCGCCGTCGTTCGCGCAGCGACAGGCGAACGTCGATGGCGCATTGCGTGCGTACACCCGCCTGACCCACCTCGCGCTCCGCCTCGTCAGGCCGGGAGGCGTGCTCATGCAGGCGTCGTGCTCGAGCCGGGTGACCGCCGAGGAGTTCTTCGACACGGTCCTCGACGCGGCAACGGTTGCGGGTCGCCCCATGACCGAAATCGTCCGGACCGGCCACGACATCGACCACCCTGTCGGCTTCCGCGAGGGCGAGTACCTGAAGGCGGGGTTCTGGAAGGTCGGCCGAGGTCAGGCATCGGATGCTCAGGCGCCGGATGGTCAGGCGTCGAGACGGTGACCGACGGGTGTCGCACTGCGCACCCGACCGAGTACGCGTGAGGCCTTGACCGTCGCACGGGCGCCCTGGGGTACCGCCGTACGTTCGGTTGCGCGCCACGCGGTGATCGTGTCGGTCGTGCCGTCGTCGATGGCGACATACACGCGGTACCGATCGCGATCGAGAAGTCGTCGCAACCGACGCGGGAGACCCGACACTTCGACCGGGCGGCGGGCACGAAGCACGACACCCGTTCGCTCGACGGTCGACACGAGATCGACGACGCCGGCGATGACGAGCCAGAGCCCGATCAGGATCGGCACGAACGACAGAATCGCCAGCGCCGTGGCCACGTCGGCGATCAGCCAGTCCTGCTCCGGCAACTGCTCGTAGATCCAGTTGAAGCCCTGGCCGCGCGCCACGTCGTCGGACCAGCTGTGCAGGCGGAGTCCAGCCACGAACAGCGCGACCCCTGCCACGATTGCGACGTATGGCGCCACGCCGAAGCCGAGACGCGACGGATACGTGACACGCACGAGCCGGGCGCGGCCACCCACCGAACTCCACGCCCGGAAGTGGTCTTCGCGTGCGAGCGGTAGCTCGACAGCGGCACCCTCAGCAACACACATGGCCGTGGCGTAGGCCAGTCGTCGATCGCCGATGTCTTGTGCGCTCGGAGCCAGATCGCCGAATCCCGCCTCGTCGAGACGTTGACGCACCGCCAACCAACGCTGCGTGACGGCGACGCCCTCGTTGGTGTGCGTGAACAACGGCGCAATGAACGCGCGAGCGATGCGGATGGCCAACACGACGATTGCAGCCAGGAGCACCCACGCTCCGATTCGGCGCTCGACGGAATCGATGACGGCGATGTCGGTTCCCGTACGAACACCCAGGAACCAGCACACTGCCGCCAGCACGGCGAACGCAACCGGCGCGACGAGATCGGCGGGCCGCCATCGGCGCGTGATCAAGCCGGTGTCGCGTGCCTCTGTGGCCACCAATCCGCCAAAGCGACGCCACCACGACCCGCGAACATCGACGGCCAGATATCTCGCGGGGATCGCACGATCAGCGGTGAACCGAGCCATCACATGCGCCAGCACGAGTCGTTCGTGGGGCCGCAGCGAATCGCCGTGGTACGCCTGAGCGGCTGGACGGACCCGGGCGAGTTCGTCGTCGTCATCGGGAGGAAGGACCCGCAACCAGCCGCGCGCCGCGAGGTCGATCACGGTGGCTCGAAACGCTGCTGCGGTGACCGTGGCATCGTTGGCCAGCATGTTGACCACTGCCGGAGTGTCATCGCGGAGCCGGTCGACGGTGGCCGATGGAGCGGGACGCGGCGGCGCCAGGCGTCGGCGCCGCCAGGCAAGCGTGGCAAACCCGCCGATCGTGCACACTGCGCCGAGTAGCAACCAACCCAGGGCAAAGGCAGGCGCGAACACATCGAGCCCCACCACCTCTGCGCCAATCATCGGGTCATTGTGGCATTACGTTGCGGTTGCGACGGGATCGTCACCCGTCGGAGCCAGCGACGAGTCGTCGTCACGACGCACCCAGATGGTGCGTTGCGGGAACGGGATCTCGATCCCGGCATCGTCGAGCGCGGTCTTGAGCGCCTCACGGAGGGCTCGCTGCAAGCCCCATTGGGTGCCGGGTTGGGTCTTCACGGTGACCCGGACGGTGATGCCGTCGACTCCCAGCGCTTCGACGCCGAGCAATTCCGGTGCGTCGAGTGTGGCGTCGGCCCACTCGTCGCTCGCGCACACCTTGATGGCGCAGTCGATGATCACCTGGCGTGCTGCTGCGAGATCACAGTCGTAGGCGACATTGACGTCGATGAGGGCCACCGACCAGAGCTGCGAACTGTTGCCGACCCGTTGGACCACCCCGTTGGGGACGTGCCAGACCGTGCCGTCGACGCCGCGGAGCACGGTGGTGCGCAGTGAAATCTTCTCGACGGTGCCAACCGCCTCATCGAGGTCGACGACGTCACCGATTCCGTACTGGTCCTCCACCAACATGAACAGCCCGGCGATGCAGTCCTTCACCAGGCTCTGGGCGCCGAAACCAAGCGCAACACCGGCAAACCCGAGCCCGGCGATCATCGGCGCGAGGTTGACCCCGAGTTCGCCGAGGGCCATGACCAGGGCGATCGACCAGATGATGACCGTGCTGGTGCTCCCGACGACACCCGAGATCGAGGTGACCCGGGCGTCGCGTCGGGGGTCGGCGACGTTGTCGATCCCCATCGGGGTCGCGACCATGGTGGTGGCGCGGTCGCCGAGCTTGGCGATGTGCCGCGACGCCGCGGTCCGGTCGGGAGCGACGACCCGGGCGACGACCCGGGCGAAGTAGCGCCGGGCCAGGAGTGATGCGATCCAGGCGACCAGCAGGATCACAGCGACACTCACGACGGCGTCGACGAGCGGTGGCACGAACTTGTTGCCGTCGGTCGCCTCGAACAACCGCTCGCAGATCCAGCCGGGCTCCGATCCGCATGTGTTCACGAGTTCGGTCTGGGCCAGCAACGCTTGCACGTCAACGACGGTACCCAACGACGGGATGTCCGATCGGGGATGAGTAGGGTCAAGGTCGTTCATTGCCGGACCGATAGTCTCTCCAAACGGTCGTGTCCGAAATGACGTGCGGCCGCGAGCCGACGAACGAGGTGCCGACCCGATGAACGAGAATCCGATCCGACTCGCCGTGGTGGGCACCGGCTATGTGGGCCTCACCACCGGCGCCTGCTTCGCCCATCTCGGCCACCACGTCGTGTGCGGCGACATCGACTCGCGCAAGGTCGACATGCTCAACGCCGGCCATATCCCCATTGTCGAAGAGGGGCTCGAGGCCATCGTCAACGTCGCGAGGGATGCGGGTCGCCTCGAGTTCGTGCTCGGCGCCGAAGCTGCCGTGCGTGACGCCGACATCGTGTTCCTGTGCGTGCCGACGCCACAGGGCGACGATGGCAGCGCCGACCTGTCGTACATCGAGCAGGCAGCGGCCCAAATCGCGCCGGTCCTGCGGCCGGGCGCTGTTGTCGTGAACAAGTCGACCGTGCCTGTCGGATCGACGTTGGCAGTCGAGCGGGTGCTCCAGCGCAACGATGTGTTCGTCGTGTCGAACCCCGAATTCCTCCGCGAGGGAACCGCCGTCCACGACTTCTTGCATCCTGATCGAGTGGTGATCGGCAGCGCCGATCGTGCTGCGGCGGAACGCGTCGCTGAGCTCTACGCCAACATCGACACGCCGATCCACATCACCGATCCGGCCTCCGCCGAGACGATCAAGTATGCGGCGAACGGATTCCTGGCGATGAAGATCAGCTTCGTCAACGCGGTGGCCGCCATGTGTGAAGCGGTCGGCGCCGACGTTGCGGCCGTTGTCGAGGGCATCGGATCGGACCAGCGCATCGGCAGGCAGTTCCTGCGGCCGGGGCCGGGCTGGGGTGGCAGCTGCTTCCCGAAGGACTCGCGCGCTCTGGTGAAGATCGCCGAGGATCACGGCTACAACTTCACGATGATGCGGGGCGTCATCGACGTCAACGACGAGCAGCTCGAACGAATGGTGACGAAGATCGCGGTGGCCGCGGGGCGCAGTGGCTCCGACCTCTCCGGTGTGACCGTTGGAGCGCTCGGGCTCACCTTCAAGGCCGGTACCGACGACCTTCGTGAGTCGCCCGCACTGGCGATCATCAGCGAGCTGCGAGCCCATGGCGCCGACGTGCGAGCGTTCGATCCCACGACCACCGGCGAGTTGACGCCGCTTCAGGCGGTGGTCCTCGACGGCATCGAGATCGTGAGCGATCCGCTCGATGTCGCCGATGGCGCCGACGTGATCGCCGTGTTCACCGAGTGGCCCGACTTCGCCAAGATCGAGCTGGCGCAACTCGCCGCTCGGGCCCGGCCCGGAACCACGATCGTCGATACACGTAACCTGTTCGAGCCCGACATGGTTCGCGAAGCCGGGTTCGGCTACGACGGCGTTGGTCGACGCTGATGCGCGTCGTCGTCGCCGGTGGTGCCGGGTTCCTCGGTTCGCACCTGTGTGATGCATTGCTCGACCGGGGCGACGAGGTCGTGTGTGTCGACAACCTCGTCACCGGCAGCGCGCTCAACGTCGCTCACCTCCTGGGTCGAGCCGACTTCGCGCTGGTCGACCACGACGTCACCCGAGCATTCGACGCGCTCGATCTCGGTGGCCCGATCGATGCGGTCATGAACCTGGCCAGCCCGGCGTCTCCGAAGGACTACCTCGCGCTCCCGATCGAGACGCTCGACGTGGGCAGCATCGGCACCCGTCAGCTGCTCGAACTCGCGAGGCGACACGACGCCCGGTTCTTCATGGCATCGACCAGCGAGGTGTACGGCGACCCGCTCGTGCACCCGCAGACCGAGTCGTACTGGGGTCACGTGAACCCCATCGGCGAGCGCAGCGTGTATGACGAAGCCAAGCGGTTCTCCGAGGCGCTCACAGTGGCGTACCGACGCACCTACGGGCTCGAGACCCGGCTCGTGCGGATCTTCAACACCTATGGGCCGAGAATGCAGGTCGACGATGGTCGTGTCGTGTCGAACTTCATCGTCCAGGCGTTGCGGGGCGAGCCGCTCACGATCTATGGCGACGGGAGCCAAACGCGGAGCTTCTGCTATGTCGCCGACGAGGTCAGGGGTTTTCTGGCCCTACTCGACAGCCATGAACCCGGGCCGGTGAACATCGGCAATCCCGTCGAGTTCACGATGCTCGAACTGGCCGACCTCGTTGTCGAGCTCACCGGGTCGGCCGGCGGCCTCGAACACCGCCCGCTGCCCAGCGACGACCCACGCCAACGACAGCCCGACATCACGCTGGCGAGAGATCGGCTCGGCTGGGAGCCGAATGTCGACCTGCGAACGGGCCTCGGGCTGACGATTCCGTACTTCGCCGGCCAGCTCGGGGGCGTGCGCGTACACTGAGCCGTCGTGTCGGTTCGGACGATGATGTCGGGTTGGCGCCCGCGATCGTTCGACATCCGGAACGAAGAGTTCCGCGAACTCGTGCGACGTTCCCGAGAAGTCGTGCTGCTGGCGGCGATCACCGGGGCGGTCACCGGACTTGTCGTTCGATTCTTCGAGTACGTGGTCGTCGAGGTCACGTACGAGTACGTCATCGAGGGTCCGCTGTGGGTCGGTGCCGTCGCTCCCGGTATCGGCCTTGCGTTGTCGGCGGCTCTTCTGCGCACGCTGGGGAGCGGGGCGTCGTCGGCGACGACGGATGAGTACCTCCGCGCCTTCCACGATCCCGAGTACCCGTTGCGGCCGAGAGCATTTCTTGGTCGGATGGCCGCAGCCGTCACCACACTCGGCATGGGTGCCCCGATGGGCCTTGAGGGCCCCTCGGTGTACGGGGGGTCCGCGCTCGGCGCCATGATCCAGCGCCGCGTGCCGGCAGCATTTCGCGGCGCGGATCACCGCACGTTGCTCGTCGCCGGAGCGGCGGCGGGCGTCGCAGCGATCTTCAAGGCGCCGGCGACCGGGGCGATCTTCGCTCTGGAGGTGCCGTTCCGTGATCAGATGGCACGCCGGATGCTGCTCCCGGCACTCGTGGCGAGCGCGTCGGGGTACCTCGTGTTCGTCGCACTCAGCGACGTGCGGCCGATCTTCACGTTCGAGAGCGACGGCGGCGCGGTGTTCGAGTACAAGGATCTCGCCGGCGCGGTTCTCGTCGGGATCTGTTGTGCTGTCGGAGCGCGCGCGTTCTCGCGCCTGATCCGGTACGCGAAGGGTTTCGCCCTGCGACCCATCGGAGTTCGCGTCGGTCTCGCCAGCGTGCTCCTCGTCGTGCTGTTCGTGATCTGTCGGGGATTGACCGGCGAGAGCCTGACCATCGGCTCGGGGTACGGCGTGATTGTCTGGCTGTCGCAGGAGCACACGCTGTGGTTGCTCGCCGCCGTGCTCGTGCTGCGGTGTGTGGCAACGGCCACCGCCGTTGCCGGCGGTGGCGTGGGCGGCGTGTTCATCCCGCTCGTCGTCGCCGGGGCTGTTGTTGGTCGAGGCGTCGGCGACATCGTCAACCCGCTCGATCCCACGCTCTACGTTCTGCTCGGTATGGCGGCGTTTCTCGGCGCCGGTTACCGGGTCCCCTTGGCGGCCGTCGTGTTCGTTGCGGAGACCACCGGACAGCCCGGCTTCATCGTGCCATCGCTGTTCGCCGTCGTCGCGGCAGAACTGGTGATGGGCCAGCAGTCGATCACGGCGTTCCAGCGGTCGCCCGAAGGGACGATGTGACGTGACGGTCCCGGTGAAGTCAGAGCTTCAGGGCACGATTGTCGGCGTGTTCGTCGAGGCGGGGTCGCCGGTTCGTCTCGGCCAGGTGCTGGCGCTCGTCGAGTCGATGAAGATGCACCACGAGATCACCGCTGTGGTTGCGGGGCTGGTCGAGTCGGTGGCCATCGCCGACGGCGACACTGTTGCTGCGGGCCAGACGTTGCTGCTGCTCGTCGAAGGGGCCGCACCCGACATGGGTACGCCGAGCAAGGGAGCCCCAGTGGCCGCCGGCCCGGTTGGGCTCGAACGTGACGATCTCCGCGAGGTCATCGATCGGCATGCACGGGGCCTCGACGAGCAACGTCCCGAGGCGGTCGCCCGTCGTCGGGCGCGTGCCCATCGTACGGCCCGCGAGAACATCGCCGATCTGGTGGCTGACGGGTCGTTCGTCGAGTACGGTCCGCTCGTCATCGCCGCCCAGCGTCGACGTCGTTCGGTGGAGGATCTCGTTGCGGCAACACCCGCCGACGGGCTCGTCGGAGGTCTCGGCGATGTCAACGTCGACCTGTTCGGCGACACGGCCCGCACCACCAAATGCGTCGCCGTGTCGTACGACTACACGGTGCTCGCCGGTACCCAGGGAACGCAGAACCATCGCAAGAAGGACCGGTTGTTCGAGGTCGCCGAGCAGTTGCGGATCCCGATCGTGTTCTTCACCGAGGGCGGTGGCGGACGTCCGGGTGACACCGACGGCCTCGGCGTGAGCGGCCTCGACTGCCTCGCCTTTCGTTGGTTCGCCGAGCTGTCGGGGACAGTGCCCCTCGTCGGAATCGCGTCCGGCTACTGCTTTGCCGGCAACGCGGCGATTCTCGGCTGTTGCGACGTTGTCATCGCCACGGAAGACTCCAACATCGGGATGGGTGGCCCGGCGATGATCGAGGGCGGCGGCCTCGGCGTGTTCGAGCCAACGGCGATCGGGCCGATTGACGTTCAGCGCGCCAACGGTGTGGTCGATGTCGTCGTGGCCGATGAGGCCGAAGCGGTGGAGGTCGCCAAGCAGTACCTGTCGTACTTCCAGGGTCGAACCAAGGGGTGGGAGTCGCCGGATCAGACACTGCTGCGTGATGTCGTGCCGACCGATCGGCTCAGGGCGTACGACATCCGTGCAGCGATCGACGGGCTCTTCGACGTCGGCTCGGTGCTGGAGCTCCGTCGTGAATTCGGCGTCGGGATGGTGACGGTGCTGGCGCGCATCGAAGGGCGCCCGGTCGGTGTGGTGGCGAACAACCCCACGCACCTCGCCGGTGCGATCGACTCCGACGGCGCCGACAAGGCGGCGCGCTTCATGCAGCTGTGCGATTGCTTCGGGCTGCCGATCGTCTCGCTCGTCGACACGCCGGGGATGATGGTGGGCCCTGATGTGGAGGCCACGGCACTCGTTCGACACTGCAGTCGGCTGTTCGTCACCGGGGCGAACCTCTCGGTGCCGATGGTGTCGGTGGTGACGCGTAAGTCGTACGGGCTCGGCGCCCAGGCGATGATGGGCGGCAGTACCAAGGCGCCGCTGGCGTGCCTGGCGTGGCCGACGGGCGAGTTCGGTGGCATGGGCCTCGAAGGTGCCGTTCGTCTCGGCTACCGCAAGGAGCTCGAAGCGGTGACCGACGACGCCGAGCGCGACGTGCTGTTTCGCGAAATGGTCGACCGGCTGTACGAGCACGGCAAGGCCGTCAGCGTTGCGACCCACTTCGAGATCGACGATGTCATCGATCCGGCCGACACCCGCCGTTGGATCGCAACCCTCTTCGACGCGTCACCCGAGACCCATCGAGCAGCGATCGATCCGCTCGCGCCGCCCCGCCGCCCCAACATCGACACCTGGTAACCACCACAACAGGGGTCAGACCCCTTTTGTGATCGTCAGGCTCCGCAGCCGGCGGTGAGCACCTCGGTGAGCTCGGTGCCGTCGTACTCGAAGACGATCACCGACGAGCCCTCGTAGTACCAGGCGTGGACGGCGACCTCCATGATGGCATCGCCGTTGTAGTCGGCAACATCGAGGATCCGGAACTGCTCGATCAACGGCAAGTCGTTCGAGCCGAGATCCTCATCGACCAATGACTGCAACACGGTTGATGACTCGCGGGTTGCGGCGTCGACGAGCAGGACCGACGCAAGGTCGCCGGGCGCGCCGCGAATCGTGTTTGGCTGCACGTACTCGAACACCACGAGTGCTTCGTCGTCGCCGTCGCCGTCGAGATCGGTCACCACGAGTTGCTCGACAGCTCCGAGTGATGCGTCGACGGGCTCGCCGGTGAACGCATCTACGCCGAGCGTGGCGTACGTGGCCGGCCCACGAGCCGACACGGCGAGCGGTCGCGGGGTCAGATTCCAACTCGGTGTCGGCAGCGCCACAGCGGCGTAGCCGAATCCCGGTGGCTCCGGCAGAGGGACCGTGACGTCGATGGTCGGGCCGACGCGCTCGTCGAAGCAGGCTTCATCCGACTCGCCGAGCTGTCCGGTTACGTTCGGGCCGAGGTTGGAGAGAGTGACCGCCGTTCCCGGCCCGATCGACGGCGCCTCCGGGTCGCCGTTGGCGTCGACGGCTCCGGCCCACTCATCGAACTCCCATGCGCCGACCGCCAGCCAGCCGCCATCGCCACCACCGATGAGGAGCGGGATGAGAGCGTCGGCCGGGCCGCTCGGCCCTGCAGTTGTCGTGTCGGGCGACGTGGTGGCCGGCGCACTCGTGGGAGTCGTTTCGGCCGTCGTGGCCGTCGTGGCCGTCGTGGCCGTCGTGGTGGCCGACAGCGTGGTTGAGGTGGTCGAGGTCAACGTCGGGCCGGGGTTCGACGACTGCTCGGTGGTGCACGCAACTACTCCGAGGGTTGCAACGCCGAGTGCAAGCCCGATCAGTCGAGGATGGATCATCGGCTGGTCACCGTGAACGAGTCGCCCGGCTCCACCAGGCCGAGGCGGTGGAGTTCATCGATGGCATCGAGCTCCGTTCGAAGATCGGTCGGCGGTGTGTCGAACCAGCGGGGGAGGCGTCGTCGTCCATCTTCGGGAGCGTACGTGCCCCAGTGGATCGGTACGAGCAACTCCGGTTTGATCAGGCTGGTGGCGGTCGCCGCGCGTTGCGGGTTGAGGTGACCTTCACCGAGGGTCGAACCCCAGCCCCAGATCGGCAACAGCGCCACGTCGATGTCGCCGAAGTCGGCCATTTCGTCGAACAGGTCGGTGTCGCCGGGGAAGTACACCCGACGCCCGGAGCCGTTGAGGATGAAGCCCACGGGATCGGCACTGACGCGCGAGTGCGGCCCGCGGCCACGCTTGTGCACCGCCGGCACCACCTCGACGACGAGGGGCCCCACGTCGATCCGGTCGCCGACCGTGATCTCGGTGACATCGGCGAATCCTGCCTTGCGCAGCAGCCTCGCCGAACCGATCGGAGTGAGCACGCGAGCCGATGGTCGCAGCCGCTTGAGCGAGGCGAGGTGCAGGTGGTCGACGTGGACATGCGACAGCAGCACGAGATCGACATCGAAGGTCTCAGCGGCAGGCTCGGGACGCCGTCGACGCAGATGAGCGACTCGTTTGGTGAGCAGCGGGTCGGTCAGCACCCGGTAGCCGTCGAAGTCGATCAACGTCGTGGCATGGCCGACCCAGGTGAGTTCCATCTGGCTCAGTCGATTGAAACGGCTACCGGAATCGGCGGTGCCGTCGGCCGTTCGGGGACCGTCCACGGGGCGGGCGCCGTCCCGTCGTTGATCGAGGCCATCCAGTGCTTGAACAGATGGTGGACGGTGGCGGCCCCGACGATCGGTTCATCGGGGAGGTCGAAACCTGCGGGGAACAGCAGGAACGGGTGGGTCTGATTGCCACCCATTCCCCCGTGGAACCCGATCAGTTCCTCGAACGCTGCGCCTTCGTCGGCGTGCGGGTCGTAGAAGCTGTTGACGAGGATGTCGGGCGCATTGGTGAACGAGTCGGTGCGCCGGAGATGGTCGGCCGCATTCGGTCCGAAGCCGGCCAGCGGATCCTGGCCTTCGACGCGGTCGTCGACCAGGTAGTGGATGCCGCCACCACCGATCACGAGCCCACCGAGTTCCTCGGATCTCACGAGCACGAATCCGATTCCCGGATGTTGGGCGAGCCCTGCGATCAGCCCCGGGAACCGCGTGCCCATCTGTTCGACCGTGGCGCGGCCCTCGATGTCGGTGAACGACACGAGGCCGAGGTTGCCGGAGGCGAGCACGATCACGTCGGCCTTTGACGTCTCGTCGGTGCCTGTCGCGGCGGCGAGTTCGTCGTCGTGGGCCGGTCCGAGCACGACGTCGCCATCGACCATCCGGTTGCGCGTCGCAGTTGCGAGCAGCTTGCCGAGACGACTGTCCTTGTCACGCACCGCTTCGGTGAGGGCGCCGTTGAGGTTGCCCCACCCCTCCGACGACATCTCGGGCACGGCAATGTCGACGTCGGCATCGATCAGTGAGTCGACGAGGTCCTCGAGGGTCATGTCGTACCGCTGCAGGAACGTGGAACCCTGGGTCTGTCCGTGGTCGGACAGCACGACGACGTGATACGGACGCGGCGCCTCGGCAATGGCGTACTCGAGTCGGGCGAGTTGGCGGTCGAGCCGGCGCAGGGTGTCGAGTGCAGTCGGCGCGAAGAGACCCGAGTGGTGTGCGACTTCGTCGTAGCCGACGAAGTCGGCATAGGCCGATGGCACACCGCGGTAGACGTCGCTCATGAGGGTGTAGATCGTGAGGTCGCGCAGGATCGTGGTCGTCGCGGCTCGCAGGATCGGGTAGATCCCGCCCCGCTCGAGCCGCGGCACGACGTTGCGCCGTCGTGTGTCGCGGCGGTCGACGATCTCGCGCCACGTGTCGGC
>DASQFE010000039.1:0-2834 GCA_035633295.1 Ilumatobacteraceae bacterium
CCTCGTGATGGACGGCCACGGCGGATTCTGGTTCACCGACCATGGCATCCGCGACACGACCGCACGACGTTGATCGTCGTCACCATCGACGAAGAGCGAGAGGTCGATGACCGGGATCATGGCGTGATCACTGGTGAGCGAGGCGCAGCCCGGGGCGCGGCCACGGGAACGACACCAGGCGACCCGAACTCGAGCACGTCACGTACGCCGTCCGCAGGTCGTCGCCACCGAAGCAGATGTTGGTGGTGACGACATCGTCGGTCGCAAAGAACTCGATCTCACTGCCGTCCGGCGAGATCGCGGTGATCCCGCCGTTGATGAGTGTGGCCACGCACACCCATCCTTCGCCATCGACCGCCAGGGAATCGATGAGCTGGTGGCCGGGGAGGCCGCACAGCACCGCCGAGTAGTCGAGCGGTGCCGGTGCGAGCACTTCGCCTGGCGACGCGATGGTGCGTTGGTGCACGCGTCCGTTGTGGGTCTCGGCCCAGTACAGGGTGTCGGTGTCGGGCGACAGGCCGATGCCGTTGGGTGAGTCGGTCGGGAACACCACTTCCTCGATGGCGCTCCCATCGACCTGGGCGTAGTAGATACCGGTGAGATCCGCCGTTCGTGCGGTCGTGTCGCGGATGCCATGGTCGGTGAACCAGAATCCGCCGTGGCCGTCCATCACGAGGTCGTTCGGGCCGCGCAGCGGGTGACCGTCGCATTCGGTGTACAGGTCGGTCACCGTGCCGTCATGCGGGTCGACGCGCTGGATCCTCCCGCCAATGTACCCCTCACGGTTGAACCCGCCGGGGAACACCATCCCACCGAGATCGACCGGCGTGAACGACCCACCGTTGTTGCAGATGTAGAACGCACCGTCGGGGCCGACCGCAGCGCCGTTCGGACCGCCGGGGATCTCGGCAATGGTCTCGGTGGATCCGTCCGGATGGACCCTGGTGAGCCGAGGCCCGAACATCTCCACGAGCACGACCGACCCGTCGGGCATTGCGATCGGTCCCTCGGGGAACCGGAGCCCGTGGGCGATCTCGGTCAACTCGGGAGTGAACTCACGGACGTTCGGTGTGGCCATGGCGACATGATGCCACCGAAGCGCCGTCGGCTCAGACCTGGCCGCTCGCCTGCAGCAGTTCGAACTCCTCGACGGTCATCAGGACCGAGCGGGCCTTCGACCCCTCGCTCGGGCCGACGACGCCGCGTTGTTCGAGCAGATCCATGATGCGCCCGGCGCGGGCGAACCCGACCTTCAGCTTGCGCTGCAGCATCGAGGTCGATCCGAGTTGGCTGCGCACCACGAGCTCCATCGCCTGACGCATCATCACGGTGTCGTCATCGTCGTCACCGGCCGAAAACGCATTGGCGTCGGACGTGACGTCGTGATCGTCGAACGACGCCATGGCGCCCGCACTCGAACCGGGTCCACCCCGTGGCGGCACCAGCGCCGACTGACCGGCGAATCCGTCGCTGCCGCCCTCGCCGCCCTCGCCGCCCGATTCGACGTCGTTGGAGTAGATCGGCTCGGGTGACTGCACCCTCCAGTGGGTGACCACCTGGCGCACTTCCTCCTCGCTGACGAACGAACCCTGGATGCGGTTGGCGACCGACGAGTTGCCGGGCAGCAGCAGCATGTCGCCCTTACCGACCAGCTTTTCGGCGCCGGGCTGATCGAGGATCACGCGTGAGTCGGTGAGGCTGGAAACGGCGAAGGCCATACGCGCCGGAATATTGGCCTTGATCACGCCGGTGATCACGTTGACCGATGGGCGTTGCGTGGCGACGATGAGATGGATGCCGACCGCCCGCGCCTTCTGGGCGATGCGGGTGATCGACTCCTCGACGTCGCGGGCCGCCACCATCATCAGGTCGTTGAGCTCGTCGACGACCACCACGATGTACGGCAGATGCTCGTACTCGACGGTGGAGCCGAGTGACGGCTGGATCTGCCCCTTGGCGAACGCCTTGTTGTAGCCCAAGATGTCGCGGTAGCCGAGTTCGGAGAGCACGTCGTAGCGCCGCTCCATCTCCTTGACCGCCCAACCGAGCGCATTGGCGGCCTTCTTCGGGTTCGTGACCGGCTGGGTGAGCAGATGCGGCAGCCGGGCGTACTGCCCCATCTCGACCTGCTTGGGATCGATGAGGATCAGGCGCACATCGTCAGGAGTGGTACGCATGAGCAGGGACGTGATGATGCAGTTGATGCCACTCGACTTTCCGGCGCCGGTTGCACCGGCGATCAGCATGTGCGGAGTGGTCGCGAGATCGAGGAACACGGCCTTGCCGGCGATGTCCTTGCCGATGGCAACCTCGAGCGGATTGGTGGCCTTGGCGGCCTCCGGTGAGGTCAGCAGGTCGCCCAATGCGACGAGCTGACGCTGGTGGTTGGGCACCTCGACGCCGATCGCCGAACGGCCCGGGATGGGCGCCAGAATGCGCACGTCGACGGCCGCCATTGCATAGGCAATGTCCTTCTGGAGGCTGGTGACACGGGCAACCTTGACGCCCGGGCCGAGTTCGAGCTCGTAGCGCGTGACCGTTGGGCCGACGGTCATGCCGACCAACGTGGTGTCGACGCCGTGGGATGCGAGCGACTCCTGCAACATCACGCCACGCGCTTCGACGGCCTTGCGATCGATCTTCTGTTCGCCCGGACGATCGAGGAACGTCATCGGCGGGAGTACCCAGGCGCCGACACTCGTGCCATCAGGGCTGACCGGCCCGGGCTGGCTTCCCGTGGAAACCGTCGGCTTGGGCACGCGACGCCGCTTGCGCGCCGAATCGTCGCTCGCCAGTTCATCGCCCTCGGCAGCGAAGTCGTACAGGGCCGACCC
>DASQFE010000040.1:0-3182 GCA_035633295.1 Ilumatobacteraceae bacterium
AACGGTGGGACGAACGCGCAACGCCTCGACGGCTCTCTCCAGCGTTTCGAGGGGGACCTGTGGGAGCAGATGGCGGCCTCCGAGCACTCCGAGGAGATCATGGGCGCAAAGAGTGCCGATACCGCCGAGGAGATCCATCACGTGGTCGCACCGCTGCGAAGTGGGCTCACAGCGTTTCTCACCACGCTCGCTCGTGGTATCGCCGCCGATGTTGACGCCTGACGAATCGCCCGAAGCCAGCGGCCGGGTGGTTGTGGTGAATCCGGAGGAGGATTGCTCACCGGCGGCGGGGCGTCGCCTCGATCCGCTGGCACACTGCTCTCGTGTCATCGTCCCCCACCGCAAACACGTCTCCGAACGCCATCGAAGCCGTTGGCATCACCAAGCACTACGGCGACGTCCACGCGCTTGACGGCCTCGACCTCGTCGCTCCGGCCGGCAAGGTGACCGCCGTCCTCGGCCCCAACGGTGCCGGCAAGACCACCTTCGTCCGCGCAGTCGCCACGCTCATGCGACCCGACAGTGGTGCCCTGACCGTGTCGGGTATCGACGCCATCAAGCATCCCGACAAGGTCCGGCGGGTGATCGGCCTGGCCGGCCAGAACGCTGCGGTGGAGCCGGCGCTCACCGGACGCGAGAACCTGGTGATGGTCGCCCGGCTTTTCGGGCACAACCGCACCGATGCCGCAGCGGCAGCCGACGCAGTCCTCGCCGAGATCTCGCTCACCGACGACGCCGATCGGGCAGTGAAGGAGTACTCGGGCGGTATGCGCCGCCGGCTCGACCTCGGTGCGAGCCTCGTGGGGTCACCCCATCTGTTGCTTCTCGACGAGCCGACCACCGGGCTCGACCCACGCACTCGTCTCGACCTCTGGGACTCCATCCGAACGCTCGTTGCCGGGGGGACCGACGTGTTGCTCACCACCCAATACCTGGAGGAAGCCGATCAGCTCGCCGACCACATCGTCATCATCGACCACGGTCGATCGATCGCCACCGGCACCCCGACCGAACTCAAAGCACGTGCCGGGCTCGACATGGTCGAGATCCGGGTCGCGCACAGCAGTGACCTCGCGTCCGTTGCCTCGATGTTGGCGCCGCTCGGCACCGAACCGCCCCACCTGGACGAACCGGGCCGGCGGGTGTCGGTTCCGGTCGCCGAAGGAACGAACCGTCTCGCCGACGCCGTACGTCTGTTGGCCGACAGCGGAATCGAACTCGACGACATCGGCCTGCGCCGCCCCACCCTCGACGAGGTCTTCCTCGCCATCACCGGAGTTCAGGTATGACCCTTGCGATCACGCCCCCCGCCCGTCCACCCAGTGCGTTGGCGACGGCCAATACCTATGCCGGGCGCACCATCAAGCAGTTCATCCGCACGCCACAGCTTCTGGTGGTGCAGGCGCTGACCTCGACGATGTTCCTGTTGATCTTCCGGTACGTGTTCGGCGGGGCGATCCAGACCGGCGACGTCGAGTACGTCGACTTCCTCATCCCTGCGCTCGCCGCCGTCAGTGGACTGTTCGCCAGCGGCGCCGTCGGAGTGGCTGAGGACGCCGAGAGCGGACTCTTCGATCGACTGCGATCACTGCCCGTCCCGCGGTGGGCACTGCTCTTCGGGCGCTCGATGGCCGACACGGCGTTGATCTGTTGGGGGACGTTCGTCTCGCTGATCGTCGGCTTCATGGTCGGGTTCCGTCCGAGTGGTGGTCTGGTGGCCGCACTTGTCGCTGTGGCGTTGTGCGTGCTGTTCGCCGGCGCCTTTGCGTGGCTCCAGATCTACCTCGGCCTCGCAGCCGGAAACGCCCGAGCGGCGCAGGGCCTTTCGTTTGCGGTCTTCCCCCTGATCTTCGTGTCGAGCGCATACGTGCCAGTTGAGACCATGCCCGGCTGGTTGCAGCCGATCGCCGCGAACCAGCCCGTGACGGCGATGGTCGGTGCGGTGCGAACGCTCACGCTCGGCGGCGACACCGAGGCGCTCCTCGGCCAAAGTGCCAGCTGGTTCTTCGTGAGGTCCATCGCGTGGTCGTTCGTGCTTCTTGCGGTGTTCATCACGCTCTCGGCACGTCGATTCGCTCGTCTGTGAGCCGATAGGCGCGCGGCCTCATCAACCGGTGCAACCGCCACGGCCCCCGTGGTTGGATCGCGAATCGGTCGAGTCGTCGGGCGGACCGTCGTCCATACTGGTGGACAACCATGCCCCGACCCGACGACATCCCTGCGGCATCCAACTTCGTTCGCGAGTTGGTGATCGCCGACAACGATGCCGGTACCTTCGCCGGCCGCGTCCAGACCCGCTTCCCGCCCGAGCCGAATGGCTACCTGCACATCGGCCATGCCAAGGCGATCACCGTCGACTTCGGTATCGCCGAGGAGTTCGACGGCGCGTGCAACCTGCGGTTCGACGACACCAACCCCGACACCGAGGACACGAGCTATGTCGACGGCATCGTGGCCGACCTGGCTTGGCTCGGATACCCGATCGACGGTGAACCGCTCTATGCGAGCGACTATTTCGAACAGCTCTACGACTGGGCCGAGTTGCTCGTGACGAAGGGGCTGGCCTACGTCGACGAGCAGGACAGCGAGGCGGTTTCGGTACAGCGCGGTGGCTATGGAAATCCGGGAGTCGAGAGTCCGTTCCGTGACCGGCCCGCCGAGGACAACCTCGAACTGTTCCGGCGCATGCGCGACGGCGAATTCGCCGATGGTGCGGCGGTACTGCGAGCCAAGGTCGACATGCAGCACGAGAACATGCAGATGCGCGATCCGGTCATGTACCGCATCCGTGGCGTTCATCACCACCGGACCGGAGCGCTGTGGAACATCTACCCCACTTACGACTGGGCCCATGGCCAGAGCGATGCAATCGAAGGTGTCACCCACTCGTTGTGCACGCTGGAGTTCGACAGTCACCGCGCGCTCTACGACTGGTACCTCGAACAGCTCCCGCTGCCGTTCGAACGGCCTCGCCAGACCGAGTTCGCCCGGCTCGAGTTGACCCACACGGTCACCTCCAAACGACGCCTCGCGAAGCTGGTCGAGGACGGCACCGTCGACGGGTGGGACGACCCACGCATGCCGACGCTGTGTGGCCTGCGCCGACGCGGCTACCCGGCTTCGGCGATCAGGGAGTTCTGCAATTTCATCGGGGTGTCGCGCACCAACAGCCGACACCAGAT
>DASQFE010000041.1:0-2347 GCA_035633295.1 Ilumatobacteraceae bacterium
ATTTCTGCGGCCGGCAGCGATTGGAGGCGGCGCCGCCGCAGTGGCGGCGCTGATGGGCATTCCGCTCGTGGGGACGGCATTCATGCTCGAACTCGGAAGGCGGCGCAGTGTCCCGCTCAGTGCGGAGCGAGTGACCGCGGCGCTGATCGGCGGTCTCGTCGGCTGGATGTTCAATGCGGTGTTCGGTCTCGACCTGATCCGCTTGGTCGTACCGATGGTGCCTCCCGCCGACCTCGGCGATGCGATCGCTGCAGCGCTGTTGATCGGAGCGTTGGCCGGCGGCATCACCTCACTGACCGGAGCGGCGATCTACAAGGCGCGGGGCTGGCAGGCCGGGACCAGTGCTCGACTCATCATCGGAGCGCTAGCGATGTTCGCCGTCGCCGCCACGATCGCCATCGTCGCCACTCCGTCGGCAGCGATCGGCCCGGGCGGCGCCGCCATCGTGTGGGCCGAGACCAACGACGCCACCTGGTACGCACTTCTTGCGGTCGCCCTGCTCAGAGCCATGGCGACGGTTGCGGCAGTCGTCGCCGGAGGCTGCGGCGGAGTATTCGTGCCATTCCTCGCGATCGGCGACATTGCCGGACGAGTGTTCGCCCCAGCCTTTGGTGTGCCAGCCGATCTCGCCGGCGCTGCAGGCGCGGCCGCTGGCATCTCCGGTGGCTACCACCTGCCGGTCACAGCAATCATGATGGTGATCGGCGTCGGCGGGCCCTATCTCGCCACGCTCACCTGCCTGGCCACGGTCATCGTGGCGGCCTTCGCCGGAATCGCAGCGGACCGCCTGCTCGGACTCGCCCTCAGCCGACGGCCCACGGCGACACCAGCGGCACCCGCGCCATGACATCGCTCGTAGCGACCGTCATGTGGATCCAGGAGACTTCTGTGGGTCAGAGGCCGAGGATCTGAGCTTTCTTTGCTTCGAACTCGGCGTCGGTCAGTGCTCCGGCCTGTCGGAGTTCGCTCAGTTGCGCGACGAGCGCGAGCTGCTGGGCGACGTCGGGTGCGGCGCTGGCCGGCGCCGGCGCCGTCGGGGCGTGCTGCATTGCTTGGAGGTCCTGTTCGGCCCAACGATTCTGCTGGCGTCGCTGAACCCGGCCGTGCACCGAGCTGGCAACGGCAACCTTGGCAGCGGTCTTGATCAGTCCCATGTCTCTCCTCAGTTCGTTTCAGCAGCGTCGAGCGCGCTCAACAGGTCGGACGTCGGCACTGCGCCGTCGAAGATCAGCCGGGCTCCCGATCGGGCCCAGCCATCGACCATGCCGAGAACCCAGACGTTCTCGAACACGACCACGACTGCGACGCTGTCGTCACCGATCTCGGCGCCGATCGTGGCGAGGTCGTCGATGTCGAGCAGACCCGACGACGCGCCCTCCCAGGCGGACAGGTCGATGCCTGGGTGTTCGGCGAGGTCGGAGATCGCAATGGTGCGAACGCCGGTTCCATCTTTGCGGATGAACTCGAGATCGAGGACACGGATCACTCCGCGGTCCACGAGGTCGAGGAGTTGTTCGAATCCACCGGCGGTGGGAACACCGTCGGGGAACTCCACGACGATGAAGTCCACCGGTGCCAATACGTCGGCGTTGTTCGGATCTGACATTTTCTCGGGACGTCCTTGTTTTCATGGGAGGGGTCGGCGGATCGGCGCTGCAGTAGTCAGTATGGCTGTGTTGGGAGATGGTTCGCCCGCTCCTGCCCGGCGGGGCTACCCGGTTCACTGACGGCGGCGCGGTTTCTGTCAATGGACGGCCCGCGACTTCCAATCGGTCGGATGGGCCCGCGCGTCAGTGCCGAGGACGTGGTCGAGGACGCGATCATCGAGGGGTTCCACGCCGAGAAGCCGTCGGATCGCAACGGGGAGGATGGCTGTCGAAGCGGGGGTTTCCGTCGCCGTTGACGATCTTGACGCAGATCTTGGTGTCGGTGTGGGTAGCGGCGTTCTTCATCCCGTCGGGCCAGTACCGACTCGATGACGCCGGCTCGCCGATTGCGGGCAGCTACGAGCAGGTGGACTCACCGCTGAACCTCGGTGAGCGGGTTCAGGACCTGCTCTATGCGCCGATCAACGGGCCGAACGGCATCCAGGATCCCGGCACCGGGTTCGTCAGCCCGTTCGTCATTGGGCTCCCTGTTTGGCGTGGCCCAGGTGTTCTACACCG
Organism: Ilumatobacteraceae bacterium; assembly: GCA_035633295.1. GTDB lineage: Bacteria > Actinomycetota > Acidimicrobiia > Acidimicrobiales > Ilumatobacteraceae > Sva-07. Next base: position 2,166 of record DASQFE010000041.1, read on the forward strand.
AGGTCTGGTTTGCCAATGGATCGGCGCCGGATTCCTCGACAACGACCTTCACGATCGATACCAGCCGGACGGTGGGGGTAGTGTTGGGCCTGCTCAACCCGTACGAAACGATGTTGGGCGGTACGGGTCGGACGGCTGTGGTCTCTCTCAAGGTGGCGGCACGGGTTCGAATCCCGTACGGG
>DASQFE010000042.1:0-6678 GCA_035633295.1 Ilumatobacteraceae bacterium
CGCACCCATCACGACCATCGCCTGGCCATGGCGTTCGGTCTGTTGGGCCTCGTTGTCGACGGCATCGAGATCGTCGAACCGGCAGTGGTGTCGAAGAGCTGGCCGAGCTATTGGGACGCGCTCGCAGCGATCCCGGCGCAACTGCTGTGACAGACGCTGACCCGCAGGCGATCGTGCGCGTCGCCGCATTCGATGTCGACGGCACGCTCACCCGCCGCGATTGTGTGGTGCCGTTCCTGCGCCGAGTCGCCGGCACGCGGGTGCTCACCCAACGGATGCTCCGTCAGGGCGGCGCCGTCACCAGCGCAGCGGCTCGCCGTGACCGAGATGCGTTGAAGGCAGCGAGTGCAATGGCCGCGTTCCGAGGTCTGCCGCTCCATCACGTCGAATCCGAAGCACACGAGTTCGCCCGCTCGGTGTTCGACACGGGCATGCGAACAGAGGTCGTCGAGGAGTTGCGGCTCCACCAGGCCAACGGTGACACGGTGGTCCTCGTCTCGGCGTCATTCGAGGTGTATCTGCGCCCGCTGGCCACGTTGCTCGGTGTCGATGACGTGCTGGCTGCACGGCTCGAAGTCGACTCGGACGGTCTCCTCACCGGACGGATGCTCGGAGCGAATTGCCGGGGGCCCGAGAAGGTCCGCCGGTTGCACGAATGGCTCGACCAGCATTCAGGCGGTCGCTCGTCGGTGCACGTCACGGCATGGGGCGACTCCACGGGAGACCGCGAACTCCTGGCCGACGCTGAGGCGGCTCAGTGGGTGGGTCGCGGGAAGATGCCCCAATGAGCCACCCCCGACCACTACGGTCGCCGACGCCATGAACGCACTGGTCGCACCGAACGGGCACCGATTCTCGAGGGCCGACGCGTGCTGAGCGGGCTGCTACGCGAAGCCCGTCCCAAGCAGTGGCTGAAGAACGTCCTGGTCTTTGCCGCCCCGGGCGCCGCTGGCGTTCTCGACGAGGGCAACAACCTTGCGCTGACGCTGCTGGCGTTCGTGTCGTTCTGTTTCGCAGCCAGCGGCATCTACATCTGGAACGACCTGCTCGACGTCGAGGGCGATCGCCGCCACCCAACAAAGTGCAACCGACCGATCGCATCGGGGCAGCTTGCGGTCGGCACCGCACGCATCGCCGGGGTGGCATTTCCGATCATCGCGCTCGGCCTCGCGGCGCTCACCGGTCGCTGGCAGACCGTTGCCGTGGTCGCCACCTACATCGTGATCACCCTCGCCTACACGTGGCGGCTCAAGCAGGTCCCCGTCGTCGATGTCGTCACGGTGGCCGCCGGATTCGTCTTGCGAGCGGCGGCGGGTGCCGTTGCGGTCGACGTTCCCATGTCGCGTTGGTTCGTGCTGTGCATCATGTTCGGGTCGCTGTTCATCGTCGTCGGCAAGCGCTACGCCGAACTGAACGAGCTGGGCGACGGCGCCGGTACCCGAGCGACACTCGAGGTCTACTCGATCAACTATCTGCGGATGATCCTCGCCGTCAGCCTCGCCGGCGTGCTGATCAGCTACTGCGTGTGGGCCTTCGAGACCAGCGCGGAGTCGGCGAGCGATTGGCCGCTCTACGAGCTGTCGATCGTGCCAATGCTGATGGCGCTGATGCGCTACCTGCTCGTGCTCGAAGAAGGCGGGGGTTCCGCACCCGAAGAGGTCTTCACGAGTGATCGACTGCTGCTGTTGCTCGGATTCTGCTGGCTCGTCGTCTATGGTCTCGCCGTCTATGTCTCCTGAGGGCGCCGCTCGCGCACACGATCTTGCTGCGGTCATGGAGCTGGTCGCCGACGTCGAGGGCTGGATGACGCCGGGTCAGGCGGCGACACTCTTCGATGCGGCACATCGCTGCTCGCCGACAGGATCGATCGTCGAGATCGGCAGCTTTCGCGGTCGATCGACGATCGTGTTGGCCAGCGCTGCCCCGTCGGAGACGCGAATCATCGCCATCGATCCGCACGCCGGCAACGATCGTGGCCCACAGGAGATCGACGGGTACCAGGACGAGGCAAGCGACGACCATGCGGTGTTCCTCGCCAACCTCGAACGGGCGGGCGTCGCCGATCGGGTCAGTCATCTGCGGATGTTCTCCGACGAAGCCCTCGGCCGCGTCGATGGCACCGTCGATGTGCTCTACATCGACGGTGCGCACCGCTACGCACCGGCGCTGGCCGACATCCGATCGTGGGGCGATCGTGTTGCCGATGGCGGCACGATGCTGATCCACGATTCGTTCTCGTCGATCGGTGTCACCGCGGCGATCATTCGATCGCTTGTTCCCGGGTCGCGGTTCCGCTACGTCGGACGATCGCGTTCCATGACCATCTATCGGGCCGACCTCGCGGCGGGGCCGGGCGCGCGGCTCACCAACGCCGCACGGCAGAGTGCGCAGCTCCCGTGGTTCGTGAAGAACGTGACGCTCAAGGTGATGCTGTCGTTGGGATTCGGCCGACTGATGACGAGATTCGGGCGCCCTGTGCCCGAGTGGCCCTACTGAGCGCCGATCCAGCACTATCCTCGGCACTCCCGTGAACTCCGAGCTACGAGAACTCTCCGGGTGGGGCAACACCTCGCCGAGCGTGGCATCGATCGTCGATGTCAGCGGCTCCGACCTCGTCCAGCCCGGGTCGCTGGCCGAACTCGGTGCGGTGCCGCGCGGTGTCATCGTGCGGGGCCTCGGCCGGTCGTACGGCGACCCCGCCCAGAACGGTGGTGGCACCGTGTTGCGCCTGAGTGGCGACTCGTCACTCGTGCTGAACGCCGATGCCGGGACGCTGACAGCGGGCGCCGGCATCAGCCTCGACACGATTCTGCGCGAGATCGTGCCCCAGGGCTGGTTCGTGCCGGTCACGCCGGGAACGCGGTTCGTCACGGTCGGCGGATGCATCGCCAGCGACGTTCACGGCAAAGGCCACCATGCCGATCGATCATTCGGATCGCATGTCGTGGCCATGACCATGTTGCTCGCCGACGGCACGATCGAGCGCATCGCCCCCGACACGCACGCCGACCTGTGGTGGGCGACCATCGGTGGCATGGGGCTCACCGGCGTCATCATCGACGCCACGTTCCGGCTCATCCCGATCGAGACCGGTCATTTCCTCGTCGACACCGAGCGCGTGCCGAACCTCGACGCACTCCTCGAACGCATGGAGGACGGTGACCACCAGTACCGCTATTCGGTCGCCTGGATCGACCTCGTGGCCACCGGATCGTCGTTGGGCCGGTCGGTGCTCTCGTTGGGGAATCACGCCACGCTGGGCGAGCTTCGCTCATATGAGCCCAAGGCGGCGTACAACCCGCTCGCGTTCGACCCGCCGGTGCTGCCGGGTGTGCCGGTCGGCATGCCGAACGTCTTGAACCGCGCTGCGGTTCGTGCGTTCAACGAGTTCTGGTACCGCAAGACACCTCGTGAGCATCACGGCATCGAGAGCATCACGGCGTTCTTCCACCCGCTCGACATGGTCGGGCACTGGAACCGCCTGTACGGCCGCGGCGGTTTCCTCCAGTACCAGTTCGTCGTGCCGTTCGAAGCAGTCGACACCCTGCGTGCGATCGTCGGCAAGATCTCCGCCGAGGGTCATGCAAGCTTCCTGGCGGTGTTGAAGCGACTCGGTCCGGAGAGCGGTGGTTTGCTGAGCTTTCCGAAGCCGGGCTGGACATTGACGCTCGATCTTCCGGCCGCAGTCGACGGACTCGGGCGATTGCTGCGTGAACTCGACGAGTTGGTGATGGCCGCAGGTGGGCGCCACTACCTCGCCAAGGACGCGTTCTGCCCACCCGAGGTGATTCGGGCCGGATATCCACGACTCGACGAGTGGAAGGCAATCCGGCGTCGCTTCGACCCGGACGGTCTCTGGGTGAGCGATCAGGCTCGTCGACTCGAACTCATCTGACAACCACCCGAGAGGCCTCAGTGCAGAACGCGATCCACCAACCCCAATCGATCCTCGTCCTCGGCGGAGCGAGCGACATCGGGCGTGCCATCGTGCAGGCACTCGACTCGCCGTCGCTGCGTCGGGTGATCCTGGCCTGCCGCAACCCGGCTGATGTCGACACCTCGGGGCTCAGCGACCACGCCGAGGTGGCGGCGGTGGAGTTCGACGCCACCGAGCACGCCACCCACGAGTCGTTCATCCAATCGATGGCGGCCACGTACGGTGACATCGACATCGTCGTCCAGGCGTTCGGACAGCTCGGCGCCGACGACGGCGACGACCCCGAGGCAGCTGCTCGGCTCGCCGAGGTGAACTACGTCGGCGCCGTGAGTTCGGGGCTCGCGGTGGCCCGCCAGCTCAAGACCCAGGGCCATGGGACGCTCGTGGTGCTGTCGAGCGTGGCCGGTGTGCGGACCCGGCCGTCGAACTTCGTGTACGGGTCGACCAAGGCGGCCCAGGACGCGTTCGCCACCGGGCTCGGCCATTGGCTCCACGGTTCGGGGGCGCGAGTCCTCACGGTCCGTCCGGGCTACGTGCGGTCGTCGATGAGCGCGGGTGTTGCCGAGGCGCCCTTCGCCGTGGATCCCGTCGATGTCGCCGAGGCGACCGTGAAGGGCCTACGCCGCGGCGCCGACGTGGTGTGGGTGCCCGGCATCCTGCGGCTCGTGTTCGGGGTGCTGCGTTTGGTCCCCGGACCGATCTGGCGCCGCCTCGACCGCTGACCCCGCACCCACAAAGCGAGCGATGAGCGACGGGCCCGGATACCGGCCGCTCGCTCATCGGCATGGTGTGCCTGGCTCAGCCGGCTGGGTCCTCGGGGAGTGGGTACCGGCCGGGGACGTCGGCCGGGCTCACGCCACCGCCGCCCTCGCAACGTTCGAAGATCAGCACGAGGTTCTCCTCGAACGCGCGGATCAGGCAGAAGTTGTCGGCGACGGCCTGGTTGGCCTCCTGTGACAGGTACTCGGATGATGCATTGGGCTCGTTCCACCCTGTCCAGATGTTGGTGAGCACGAGGAAATCGGCGGTCTCGATGTCCTGGGCCAGCCCCGAACCGGCAGCATCAGCGAGGCCGGGGTCCATCTCGATGTAGTACGTCGCCGGGATGAGCTCGGGGAAGAGATAGTGAACCGCCACATCGCTGTAGATCGTGCGACTCAGATCGGCAGGGCCCACGACGATGCGATCGCCGGGCTCGGTGAGTTCGTCGAGGTCGACGATCATTTCGTTCAGCGCCGAAGCGACGAAAGCGTCGCCGAACCAGAAGCGGCGACCGTCGCGTTCGACCAGGAACGGCAAGGGCAGGTCGCCGGCCGACACCCGCGTCTGCAGCACATACTGGCGGTAGGTGAAGAACGGTGTGACGACCAGCATGAGGACGCACACGATCGAGACTCCGGTCACGCCGGGAAGCCATGAGTTCCCATCAGTGCGCCGGCTGCGAGCGTCGGCGATGGCCGCAGCGAGCAACGGCCACGAGGCCACAGCGACCCACGCAAGATGCGTCGAGTCGGGTCGCTGGAGAGCCTGGGGCAAGATGCCGAGGCCGAACACACCTGCGGCGAGCAACACCATGTTCTGCTCGTCGCGCTCGCCGTGGCGCCTGCGCCACCAGGCCCACGCGGGGACCGCTACGGCGATGATCACCACGGCGAAGAACCACAGGAACAACTGCTGGCTGGCCGCCGGAGCCGGCAGGCCCCACCAGGGAGGAACGCCTTCCGCAACGGCCTGAAGGGCGCCGTCGACGACACCCCACGAGGGCGGCACCGGTAGTTCCCGGCCGGCTCGCAGCCGGAACACCGGGTCGAGCACGATGCCGTTGAACACGTTCCACGGCCCGGCCACCACGAGATGGACCCACATCGGGATCAACCCGACGATCGCAGCGATCAGGACGGGTTTGAGTGCAGTACGCCGATGGGACCAGCCGGCAACGAGCAGAGCGGTCGAGATCGCCAGGATGATGTCGGGCCGGAACGTCAGCGCAACTCCGCCGAGCAGGCCGGCGAGGGCCCAGTCGATCGTCCGGGCCGTGTGACGGGCACGAAGGGCCAACACGAGGGACCACATCGCCATGGCGACCGCGCCGTGCCATGCAAGCGCCGACAAGCCGATCGGGGTCATGATCAGCAGCGCTGCGATGCCGCCGGCCCCGACCGCGGTCACCCGGCCCCAGGTTCGCGTCAGTGCGTAGACGGCGAACACGATGGCCAGGTTCTGTAGGAGTCCGAAGGTGCGTTGTGCTTCCAGCGTGTACCCGAACACCCGGTACCAGAGAGCGAGCACGTCGAGTGATCCCGGCCCGTAGAGGTGCAGGAAGTCGACGTTGGGGATCTTGCCCCGCTGGACCAGTTTCGGGAAGACGAGCATGAAGCCCTCTTCCATCGACGACCCCGTCGCCCGGTACAGCCCACGAACCGGCAGGAGGCAGAACGCCAGCAGTGCCGACATGGAAATCAGCCCCCGCAGCGACCAGCGCAGACGACCCCCGCTGACGAACGGGATCGACACGGCCCGCTGCGTTGGCGCCGAGGCTTCTTCGACGGGGGGAGTGGCGAGATCGGTCAAGCGTCGAGATGGTAGCCAGTGCATTGCGCAGGTGGGGGTCTATCGTCGTTCGGATGCCTCCAGACGTGCCGGTGTCGGCTGGTCCCGACATGCAGCACGAGACCCTCCAGCAGTACGTCGATGATCTGATCGCGCACGGCGTTCGCCGGGTCCACACGCTCGCGTGGCGT
>DASQFE010000043.1:0-2427 GCA_035633295.1 Ilumatobacteraceae bacterium
GATGGCATCCGGGCCATGCGAAGTTCTTCCGAAAGCGAGTTGAACTGGATATGAGCTTTACTCACAATAGCCGACATGACCTCTGAGCGAACGATCCGCCGTTCCACCGTTCTCGATGCTTCTGCTGACCTGGTGTGGGCTGCGGTTCGCACCCCCCAAGTGTTCCGGTTCGTCACCCGAGGCATCGTCGACTGGCGACCTGTGCGTGGGCGGACCGAGCCATGGCAACAGGGCGACGAAGCCACAGGGTTGCTACTGCTGGGCGGCGTCGTTCCGTTCTCGATGCATCGAATTCGCGTTGAGAGCATCGACGATCACGAACGCGTGCTGCGCTCCGACGAGTCCGGAGGCGTCATCCGGTCGTGGCGACACGACATTCTCGTCGAGCCGCTCGACGATGGCCGCAGTCGCTACACCGATGTGGTCCACATCGACGCCGGACCGCTCACCCCGGTCGTCGTGGCATTCGCCCGGCTCTTCTATCGTGAGCGCCAGCGCCGATGGCGCGGGCTTGCACCGATCCTCGCCGGGACCGATAAGTCCCGCCACTCGGTCGCCTTGTCGTGGCTCCGCCGGCACGAGGCGGCGTTCAACAACGCCGACGTGGACGGTCTGAGCGGTGACTACACCGACGACGTCGTCCTCGAAGCGCACATCGGCGGACATCGGATGGATTTGTCGGGCCCCGACGTCCGAGCGGCGCTCGCGCAAGCCACAGCGGAAGGCCGACACACCCGGGTGTCACGTGTTGCTGCGTCGGGCAACGTCATTGCCGCCTAAATCGACAACGAGGAGGGAACGCCCTACATGGTGTCGTTCTGGGAGCTCCGCAACGCTCGTATCGTTCGAGACGTCTCCATCGTGCTCAGCAACACCGCCGACGCGTCATAGGCCGCTGCGCCCGCCAGCACCCGCCTCGGCAATCGCAACCCGCCGACCGGAGCGGTCAGGCACTCGATATCGCCGCCCGATAACCCGCCCGTCGGCGGGATCCTCGCGCCGCATCGCGGCCCAAGCAGCGCACCGCACTATCACGGCTTCATCGCTCGAACGCGAGATCCACATGAGTAGGCATGATTCTTGATTTCCAAGCGAAATCTCGGTGAAGGTGGACGGCGTCGCCGTCTCGGCGCCCGTTGTCCGCTGCGTAAGCTCAGCACGTGAAGATCCGACATCAAGTCGTGGCGTTCGATGCGTCGGACCTTGACGCCGAGAGCGCGTTCTGGGCAGGTGTCCTCGGCGGTGAGGTAGATCGGGACGACGACTGGCACATGGTCATGGTCGACGGAGAGCCCCGCATTGGCGTACAACTTGCGCCTGACCACGTTGCTCCCGATTGGCCAGACGGTCTGCCGGCACAACAGATCCACTTGGATCTTTGGGTCGACGACTTCGAGTCCGCGCACGACGAGGTGATGCGACTCGGCGCTCGCGTGCTCAAGCCGGCCGCAGGCGCGTCCACTGGTGACGATTTCCAGGTCTACGCGGATCCCGCTGGCCACCCGTTCTGTCTGTGCTACTTGGTGAGCGGCGGGTCGTACCCCGAACCGACGGGTTGAACTGGCCGAGACAGGTTTCTCTCCGCCCGACCACTTTCTCACCTCGCCACATAACGTCACGCAGAATCACGTTTCGGCTACGTGATCGGGAGTGCGATAACGGCCCTATTGCAGTGCCACGTAATCGCTACTGGTGCATCGATGTCTTTGCGGTCAGGGTCCGCGCTCGCCAGGCGATCGACCATGCTGCCGCAGCCCACCCTGTTTCGACCGCGAGTGCTGCGAAGTCGCGAAGCGTGTCGCGATCGTCGTAACCGATTGCTAGCGATGTGGCGAGACTCAGAGTGAGGGCGCCTGCGACCAGGGCGCTCGCAAAGGCCAGCTGCCGGAGCCGCTTGGGGTCCGAGGGGGAACTCCGTACCCGCCAAGCAACGACCGCTGGTGGGATCGCAAGGAAAAGCAGTGGCACTCCGAACACGGCGCCCAAGACCGACACCGTGGTGAGGGCACCCACGACAAGAAGGGGTGCAAGCAAGACGAGCAGCCATAGCGCCGTGCGCCGCGTATAGGACTCATGTTCCACACACCGAGTCTCGTCCAGATCCGAACTCGGAGTCGTAGCGATCAGTGCTCGGGGCGTCTATGGCCAACACGCGGGTCTGCTGACGCGGAGCGCGGGCAGCGTCGTGACTTCGTCGGTGGGATGGTTTCCGACTGCGCCCGATGAACGAGCGAGCCCATCCGCCCCGCGCCCGAGCTGAGGTCCGTGGATCGGGCGGACCCGCCGAGCAGAACGACACGATCCCCTTCAGCGGCATGGCACGCATACCCGGCATTCCGAGCGCCGGCCGGTTGAGGCGAACCACCCATAACGGGAGCGCCATAACCCGACTTCCACTATCGAGGGGCCACCCGGTAACGGCCCAAG
>DASQFE010000044.1:0-18624 GCA_035633295.1 Ilumatobacteraceae bacterium
GACGACGCCGTGGCACTTCGATGCGGCGACGAGACCTGGACGTACCGGGAGTGGGTGCAGTGCGCCGCCGATCGAGCTGCGCTGAGCGCCACGATGCTCGACCCGACCCGGCCGCCGCACATCGGACTCTTGCTCGACAACGTCGCCGAGTTCACGATGTGGCTGGGCGCGGCGGCGCTCAGCGGGGCCACCGTGGTGGGCATCAACCCGACCCGTCGCGGCGATCAACTGGCCCACGACGTACGACACGCCGACTGCCAGGTCGTGATCACCGAATCCGCGTCGCGACACCTCCTCGACGACCTCGACCTCGGTATGTCGCCCGAGCGGCTCCTCGACATCGACAGCCCGGACTACGCGGCGATCGTCGCCCGCCACCTCGGATCGCCGCTGCCCGTGGCGACGATCTCTCCTGCGGTTCAGTTCCTCCTGCTGTTCACCTCCGGCACGTCGGGCACGCCGAAGGCCGTGATCTGCACCCAGGGCAGGTTGGCCAAGGTCTGCCAGGCGATGATCGGCGTCGTCGGCCTGGAGGCCACCGATGTCACCTACATCTCGATGCCGCTGTTCCACTCGAACGCCCTGTTCACCGCGTGGGCGCCGAGTGTGGCCGTCGGCGCCACCGTGGCGCTGCGCAGGAAGTTCTCCGCCACCGAATTCCTGGCGGATGTGCGCCGGTTCGGAGCCACCTACTTCAACTACGTGGGCAAACCTCTCGCCTACGTACTCGCCACGCCCGCGCGCCCCGACGACCACGACAACTCACTGGTGCGCGGTTTCGGCAACGAGGCCAACGATGCCGACCTGGAGGCGTTCGCCGAGCGGTTCGGTTGCCGGCTCATCGACGGCTACGGGCAAACCGAGACCGGCGCTTCGATCGTGCGCGTCGCCGACATGCCGCCAGGGGCGCTCGGCGTCGCCGCGCCGACCGTGAAGATCCTCGATCCACTGACCGGCGACGAGTGTCCCCGAGCCCACTTCGACGAACACGGGCGGTTGCTGAACGCCGACGCTGCGACCGGCGAGATCGTCAACACCGAGAGCACCACGTTCGAGGGGTACTGGAACAATCCAGAAGCCAACGCCGAACGGCTGCGTTCTGGTGCCTATTGGACCGGCGATCTCGGATATCGCGACGAAGCAGGGTTCTTCTACTTCGCCGGGCGAAATGCCGACTGGCTACGCGTCGATGGTGAGAACTTCGCGGCGACGCCGATCGAGCGGGTGCTCGCCCGGTACCCCGAGGTGGTGCTCGCCGTTGCCTACGGTGTGCCGGACCCCATCGCAGGCGACCGGGTGATGGTGGCGCTGCAGCTTCTCGACGATGCCACCTTCGATCCGGTCGCGTTCGGCGACTTCATCGCCACCCAGCCCGACCTCGGCACGAAGTGGGCGCCCACGTTCGTGCGCATCGTCGATGCGTTGCCGATGACGCAGACGAACAAGGTGATCAAACGTGAACTGGTTGTCGAGCGGTGGGACACCCACGACCCCATCTGGATTGCAACGGCCGCCGGCGGCTACAGCGAGTTCGGTCACGACGAGAGGACGGCACTTGTGGAAACGTTCCGGCGTCATGGACGCGAAGGGCTGATCAGTCGATGAGGTTCTGTGTACCGTTCCCCATGTTCCCTGCCGACCATGTGCTGGCGCTCGCACCGGTGGCCGAGGCAGCCGGCTTCCACTCGATCGCCGTCCCCGACTCGGCCTTCTATCCCGAGACCGTGTCGGCCGACTATCCGTACAGTGCCGATGGGAGCCGGTTCTGGGCGCCCGACACGCCATTCATCGAACCCTTCGTCGCAATGGCGGCGATGGCCGCGATCACGAGTCGCATCCGGTTCGTCACGAACGTCGTGAAGCTCCCCTTGCGCGACCCGTTGATCGTGGCGAAGCAACTCTCGTCGTTGTCGGCGTTGAGTCACGACCGCATCGAACTCGGCGTCGGTCTGTCGTGGATCCCCGAGGAGTTCGAATGGACGCGAACCGAGATGCGTACCCGCGGTGCCCGCCTCGACGAGCAGATCGAGATCCTTCAGCTGATCTGCAGCGGCGGTGAGCCCCGGTTCGTCGAGTACCACGGTCGGCACTACGACTTCGGCCGGCTGATGATCAGCCCGGTCCCTGCGCTGGCGGTGCAGCTGTACGTCGGTGGCCACAGCGAGCCCGCACTTCGTCGCGCCGCCCGGTTGGGTGATGGCTGGATCTCCGTGCAGGCCTCCAGCGACGAGATCCGCCGGGTGGCCGGCGATCTCACCCGGTTCCGCGACGAGTACGGGCGCGGCGACATCCCGTTCGAGATCAACGCGCTCCCGATCGACATCGTGCCCGATCAGAGTGGTCGCGACAGTTACGCCCAGCTGGCTGCCGACATCGAGGCACTGGGCATGTCGGCGACGTTCCAGGTCGTGCCGTGGTACTTCTTCGGCGGCGACCCGAACGATCTCGGCGCCCGTCGCGACGCCATCAGCGCGAGCGGTGACGCACTCATCGATTGAGGTCGGCGGATATCTGACGCGTCGTCAGATCGGGGTACTGTCGGTGCATGCCAGCACTCGGGTTCCGGCCGTTCGACGCGGACAACCACTACTACGAAGCCATCGACGCGTTCACGCGCCACATCCCCAAGGACATGGAGCGGCGCTGCATGCAGTGGGTCGAGCTGGGCGGCAAACAGCGCCTGCTCGTGGGCGGCAAGGTCAACAACTTCATCCCCAATCCCACCTTCGATCCGGTGTCCAAGCCGGGAGCGCTTGATCAGTACTTTCGCGGCAAGGTGGCGGGCGGGGATCTGCGGGCAATGTTCGGCGAGCTCGACCCGATCCCGGCCGCGTATCGCGATCGTGACGCCCGGTTGGAGCTGATGGATCGCCAGGGCCTCGACGGCGCATTGTTCTTCCCGACGCTCGGTGTGGGCATGGAGGAGTCGCTCCGACACGACATTCCTGCACTGGGTGCGGCATTCCGTGCCTTCAATCGATGGCTCGAGGACGACTGGGGATTCGCCTACCGCAACCGGATCTTCGCGGCCCCGTACATCACGCTCGCCGATCCCGAGTGGGCGGTGCAGGAGCTCGAGTGGGCCATCGGGCAGGGCGTGCGGGTGATCGTGATGCGCACTGCGCCCGTGCCCACCTCGACCGGCGGCACCCGTTCGCCCGGCGATGCGGTGTACGACCCGTTCTGGAGTCGGGCCGCCGATGCGGGGGTCGTCGTCGCGTTCCACTCCGGTGATGCCGGATACGGCAGGTACATCGACGACTGGGAGCCCACCGGCGACTTCAAGGCCTTCCAGTTCTCACCGCTGCGCGGCTTGAGCAGCGACCGCGCGCCGTTCGACATGTTCGCCGCGCTCGTGTGCCACGGCGTGTTCACTCGTCACAGCGCGCTGCGAGTGGCGGTGATCGAATCGGGGAGCGAGTGGGTCCCACCGCTCATGAAGAAGCTCGGCAAAGCGTACGCCCAGCACCCGCATGCGTTCGCCGTCGACCCCGTACAGCAGCTCCGTGACCATCTGTGGGTGGCGCCGTTCTACGAGGACGACATCCGCGAGCTCGCCGACTGCATCGGCGTCGACCACGTGCTGTTCGGGTCCGACTACCCCCATGCGGAGGGTCTTGCCGATCCGTTGGCTTTCGTCGACGATCTTCACGGCTTCTCCGAGTCCGAGGTGCGCCAAGTCATGTCGGCGAACGCATTGACGTTGTTGAACGGCTGAGCAACATGGCCATGCCGACCGACGTCGGGATCATCGACTGCATGATCGGGTTCATGCGCTCGGACCCCGAGCAGAACTACGCGTTCTTCCGCGACAACATCAAGGAGCCGATCAGCAAGGCGTCCACCTTCCCGGTCGAGTACCTCTTCAAGGGCAATGTGCCGGGGGCGCTGCCCGGCGACCTCGACCCCGTTGCGGTCACACTCGAGCAGATGGATCTCTACGGCATCGAGCGTGGGCTCATCGGGTGCGAGGACGACGTCAGCCGGCGCGCGCTCCGGGAACACCCGACGCGGTTCATTGCGTCCACCAGTGCCGACGCCAACGACATCCTCGGCACGGTTCGCAAGATCAGGCAGCTGAAGGAGGAGTACGACATTCGCGCCGTCGGAACGTTTCCCGCCGGCTGTACGCCGCAGATCCCGATCAGCGATGCGAAGTGGTACCCCGTCTACGCCACGTGTGCCGACCTGGGCATCCCGATCTTCATCTGTGCCGGCATCCCCGGGCCTCGGTTGCCGAGCATGTGCCAGCACGTGGAGATGCTCGACATCGTCTGCTACGACTTCCCCGAGTTGACCGTCGTCACCCGCCACGGTTGCCAGCCGTGGACCGAGCTGATGGTGAAATTGATGCTCAAGTGGCCGAATCTGCACTACTCGACCAGCGCCTTCGCTCCAAAGCACTACGACCAGCGGATCATCGACTACGCGAACACGCGCGGCGCTGACCGGGTGATCTATGCCGGGTACTTCCCGATGGGCCTCACGCTGCAGCGGATCTTCGCCGACATGCCCGACGTCGGGTTCAACGACGACGTGTGGCCGAAGTTCCTCCGCCGCAATGCCGAGCGGGTGCTCGGGCTGGCCACGGACTGACCCCGTTCATACCCTCCCGGAGTGCTCGGCCATCTCGGCCTCGAGTGCTGCTGCATCGTCGCTGGTGAACGGCCGGAACGACGAGGTGCCGGCCGGGCGCCACCAGAGCGGATCGGCGCACCGCCACGCCTCGGCTCGCAACGGCTGCTTGTCGACCTTGTTGTTCGCGGTCAGTGGCAGCGAGTCGATGACGCGGACGAATCGTGGTGCCCACTTCGTCCCCAGGTCACGCTGCTCGGACAGGAACATGGCGAAGTGCTCGGGCTCGAACGACTGCCCCGGTTCCATCGCGATCGCCGCCATGACCTGATCGCCGGTTCGCGGGTCGGGCACTGCATACACCGCAACCATCAGGCAACCGTCGAACCGCTGCAGGATCGTCTCCAACGGCGCAGCTGCGAAGTTCTCACTGTCGACCCGGAGCCAATCGGCGGTGCGGCCCGCGAAGTAGAAGAAGTCATCGGCATCGCGGTACGCGAGGTCGCCGGTCCAGTACCACCCGTTGCGGAGTCGCGCCGAGGTCGCTTCGTCGTTGGCGTAGTACCCCTCGAACACCCCGCCGCCGCTGCGGTTCACCAGCTCTCCGATCGCATCGTGTCCGTTGATGAGCGCGCCGTGCTCGTCGAAGCGGGCGACCGGACACTCGTGGCCAGCGGGGTCGACGACTGCGATGTCGGACCCGTCGTTCGGGCGCGGCCGGCCGAGCGCGGCCGCCGGTGTGTCGGGTGTGCGCATGATCACCACCGCGGCCTCGCTCGATCCGTAGCCCTCGACGAGGTCGCATCCGAATCGCTCGGCGAACCGGCCTCGGTCGTTCGCCGATGCCTCGGTGCCGAAACCGAGCCGCAGATGGTGGTCGCGATCGTCAGCTGTCGGCAGAGTTGCGAGGATGAAGGCGATGGTGCGCCCGACGTAGGTGAAGTAGGTGCAGCCATATCGGCGGACATCGACGAGGAAGCCACCGGCGGAGAACTTGCGCCGCAACACCACCGTGGCACCGGCTGTCAGCGCCGGCGCCCAGCACGCCATGAGCGCATTGCCATGGAACAGCGGCATGCAGCAGTAGCAGACATCGGTCCGGGTGACGCCGTAGCCGGCTGCCGCCCGGATCCCGGTGCTCGCCAGCCGGCCTGTGGTGCAGATCACTGCTTTCGGGGCGCTGGTGGAACCCGACGTGAACAGCAGGAACAGTGGGGTCGCGGGTGGAGGATCGGCCGCCGGTGGCTCGGCGTCGCGGTGGGTTGACAGCAGCATTTCGTACTCGATGGAGCCGACGACGACCGTCGGCACGTTCGGCGCGAGCAATTCGGCCTGCGTCGCGTCGGTGATCACGAGACGGCACTGTGTGTGCTCGATGTCGCGGGCCAACTCCGCGCCTCGACGCGTGGGGTTGATGCCCACGAGCGTGACGCCCGCGAACGCTGCACCGCCGGCGAGGAACAGATACTCGGGTTCGTTCTCGAGCAGCACCCCGACGTGGCGGGGACCGGGAGCGGCCGATGTCCGCTCGACCAACTCATCGAGCACGGCCGCCCGGATCGCCGACTGGCGCACGACCTCGTCCCAACTCCACCGGCGCTCCTCGAACACATAACCCGGGTGGTCGTCACCGAGGCGTGCTCGTAGCAGGGAAGCCACGGTGGCCACGTCGGCCATCGCGCTACTTCACCACGACGGGGTTGACCGGAGCGCCTGCTCCGTTGCGGAGTGGCTCGGGCGACGCCGACAGCAAGAACGCGTAGCGACCGTCGTCGGCGCAATCGATCGCCAGTGCTTCCATGTCCCAGTTCTGGCCCTGGGTGAGCCCCATGTCGACCAGGTGCAGGAAGTGAACGGGCAGGAACGCATCGTCGCGCTCGCACGGGAACACTTCGAAGATCAGGTTGTCGATGGCCACTGCAGCGACGTTTTTGCGGTGGAACCATTCGACGGTGCCGAGGCTCGGCCCGGGCGCGCCGATCGCGTAGTTCAGCCGGTCGCCGCGCAGGAACGTACGCATGTGTCCGGTGCGCAGCAGGATCACGTCGCCGGGCTCGAGCGTGACGCGGGCGAGTTCCACCGCTGCATCCAGATCGTCGGCGGTGAGGGCGTAGCCGGCGTCGAGTTGGTCGACCCCGTGCGCCCTTGCGACGTCGAGCAACACGCCGCGCGACACCAGTGTGCGAACGTTGTGGATGCCGCAGCGCGTTGCGCCGTGCTCACCGATCGTGCTGTCGGGGAAACCGTTGTAGATCGTCCCGTTGTACGAGGCGTGAGCGAGGCCATCCCAATGGGTGCAGGCCTGCGTGCCCATGTCGACCCGATCGTCGTGCCACAGCCGATCCTCGCCCGGCTCATCGGTGAGCGGGAACGTGAACGGATGCAGCTCGGGGTTGATGCGTCCGGCGACGAAGCCCATCTGGGGGCCGTCGGAGGAGAGCGGCAGAGCCAGGCTGAGTGAGCGGCCGTCGGCGACGCAGGCCACGCCGCGTCGGCGGGCATCGTCGTCGATCAGGTTCAGCGTGCCGAGTTCGTCGTCGGCACCCCACCGCCCCCAGTTGCGTACTCGCTCGGCCAGCTCCAGCACGTCGGCCGGAAAGCCCACTGGTGTTCAGCCCTTGCGCCAGCGACCCGTGACGGGATCGAGCCGCAGCATCCGGATCGCGTTGCCGCGGGCGATCTTCACGATGGTCTCGTCATCGAGCCCGGCGACCTGTTCGGCGAAGATCTTGCGCGTGTACGGCCACGTGGAGTCGGTGTGCGGATAGTCGGTCTCGAACGTCACGTTGTCGACGCCGATGCGATGGAGGCTCTCGAGGCCGTGCACGTCGCGATAGAAGCATCCGTAGATCTGTCGATGCCAGTAGGTGGATGGCGGCTCTGGCACGATGTCGCGAACCCCGCCCCACGCACGATGCTCCATCCACACGTCGTCGGCACGCTCGAGGATGTAGGGGATCCATCCGATCTGGCCCTCGCTGTAGGCCAGCTTGAGTTCGGGGTGGCGAACGAGCACGCCGGAGAACAAGAAGTCCGACAACGAGCTCATGGCGTTGCCGAAGCTGAGTGTGGCCGCAACGGCGGGCGGGGCATCAGGCGAGGTCGCAGGCATCTGGCTGGACGAGCCGATGTGCATACAGACCACCGTGGCGGTCTCCTCGCAGGCCTGGAAGAACGGCTCCCAGTCGCCCGAATGCAGTGTCGGCAGGCCGAGCTTGGCCGGGATCTCGCTGAATGCGACAGCAGTGACGCCGCGCGCGGCGTTGCGGCGGATCTCAGCGGCGGCGGCATCGATGTCCCAGAGTGGAATGATCGGCAACGGGATCAGGCGGCCGGAGCTGTCGCCGCACCACTCCTCGACCATCCAGTCGTTGTAGGCCGTGACGCAGGCCATTGCGAGGTCCTTGTCGCTGGCTTCGCTGAACGTCTGTCCGCAGAACCGCGGCATCGTGGGAAAGCACAACGAGGCATCGACGCCGTCGGCGGTCATGTCCTCGAGTCGGGCGGCAGGGTCGTAGCAACCCGGACGCATCTCGTCGTAGGTGATCGGTGATGCGGTCATGTCGTCGCGATCGAACCCGACCGCCGCGACGTGGCGCTTGTGCGGAGCGATCAGGTCTCCGTAGATCCAACAGTCGGCCTTGGGAGCGTCGTCGTCCCACTGGAAGTCGTACTTCGTGCCGCCGAGGTACTTCATCCCTGCCAATCCTCGACGTTCGACGCGCGGTACGTCCGGATGGCTCTTGAACTTCGCCGGAAGCCACTCTTGGAACAGATGCGGCGGTTCGACCACATGGTCATCGACGCTCACGATGAGCGGAATTTCGTTGCCATCACTCATTTCTGACACGGTATCAGATTCAGCCATTCGCCCTCGGGGCGTATGATCCGACGACTCGTCAGCTCGGGAGGAAGTGGTTCATGGGTGCACTCAACGGCAAGGTGGCGATCGTCACGGGCGCAGGGCAGGGTGTGGGTCGGTGCCATGCGGAGTTCCTGGCCGCCGAAGGGGCCAGCGTCGTGGTCAACGACCTCGCCGACCGAGCCGAAGAAGTGGCCGAGGCCATTGTTGCCGCCGGCGGTCAGGCGGTTGCCCATCGTGGAAGCGTGAGCGACTGGTCGGCCGGCGAGACCATGGTCGCCACTGCACTCGATGCGTTCGGTGACCTGCACATCGTCGTCAACAACGCCGGTTTCATCCGTGACGCGATGACCTTCGCGATGACCGAGGAACAGTTCGACGCAGTTGTCGACGTGCACATGAAGGGTCACTTCGTGCCCTCGCACTTCGCATCGGCGTACTGGCGAGCGCAGGCCAAGGCGGCGGGAGAGGGCGCGCCGCTGGTACCGCGCCGGATCATCAACACCTCGAGCGAGAGCGGCTTGTTCGGCGGGCCGGGGCAGAGCAACTACGGCTCCGCCAAAGGCGGCATCGTGAGCATGACGCTCATCCAGGCGCGCGAGCTCGGCCGACTCAACGTGACTGCCAACTGCATTGCGCCGAGGGCGCGCACCCCGATGACCGACGTCAACCCGAAGTTCGCCCGTCCGGATGCCGGCTTCGACAAGTACGACCCGGCCAATGTCAGCCCCATGGTGGCGTGGCTGGCGTCAGACGATGCCGGTGACGTCAGCGGCCAGGTGTTCATCGTGCTGGGTGATCAGATCCATCTGATGCAACCGGCGTCGATCGCCGCCACCGTGACCGCCGGTGATCGCGCCTGGACCGTCGACGCGATCGGTGCCCGCCGCGACGAGTTGTTCGCCCGGACCCCGGCCGGGGTTCCGGTCTGGGGCGGCCCACCCATGTGAGTGCTGCTGTGCGGTGCGCGGTTGGTGCGCGGTTGGTGCGCCGCGTCAGGGCGCAATGCCGCACAGGGTCTGGAACAGGATCATCGTGAGGGTTTCACGCTGGGCCGACTTCGAGGTGCCGCGCCGTCGCAACTCGTTCTGGTAGGCAAACAGCCGGTCGAGCATCGCCATCATCGCCGCAGCGGCCGCGAACGGATCGAGGCCCGACGGCACGCGGCCAGCCTCTTGGCCGACGGTGACCATGTCGGCCATGCGCCGCAGCAGCAGCAGGTTGGCTCGCGTGCGCGCTGAGCGGAACACCACATCGCCCTGTTCGGCCTTGAGGTTGCGCACGATCAGCACGGCGTAGTGGTCGTTCCAGTAGTCGCCGTACGCCTCGACGAACGCTCGGGCCCGCTCGATGTCGGCCGCGGTCGACCAGGCCGGCTGCAGGAACTCGACGAGCGGCTTTTCGTTGTCGATCGCCGCTTCCGAGAGCGCCAGAATCGCCGCATCGAGATCGGAGAAGTACTGATAGAACGTGGCCGGGGCGGAGCCGGCGGCGCGGGTGATGTCGACGACCTTGAGGTCGAGGACTCCGTCGCGCCGCAACAGCTCCAGGGTGGCATCGAGGAGCCGTTGGCGCGAGGCGGTGGCCCGCTCGCCGATCACCCGTCCGTCGGTTGCGAGCAACTCTTCAGCCACGCGGCCACGCTACCAATGCGATCACGCTCCGTAGACGGGCGCCGGCGGCGGAGATGCTCGAACGAGGTCGGTGACGATCGCCCCGATCTCCTCCGGGTCGAACCGCGCCGCCTTGTCGAACTCGACACCGTGCTGCCAGCCGTCGGCCACGCTCAATTGCCCACCGGCGATCTCGAACATCCGACCGGTCACATCGCAGGCATCCGAGCCGAGCCACACCACGAGCGGTGACACGTTGGCCGGATCCATCGCGTCGAATCCGGTCTCCGGTGCCCGCATCATGTCGGCGAACGCCTCCTCGGTCATCCGGCTGCGCGCCGATGGTGCGATGCCGTTCACGGCGATGCCGTAGCGCGCCAGCTCAGCGGCGGCTACGACGGTGAACGATGCGATACCGGCCTTGGCGGCGGAGTAGTTGGACTGCGACACGCTGCCGAAGAGCCCGGCGCCCGACGACGTGGTGACGATGCGGCCGGCGGCCGCCGTACCCGCCTTCGAGAGCTCCCTCCAGTGATCCACAGCATGTCGAACCGGGCAGAACATGCCCCGCAGATGCACCCGCATGACGTCGTCCCATTCGTCGACCGACATGTTGACGAACATCCGGTCGCGCACGATGCCGGCATTGCAGACCACGGTGTCGAGACGTCCGAACTCCGCGATCGCCTGTGCGATGAGGCGTCCGGCTCCCTCCCAGTCGCTGACGTCGTCGGCGTTGACGACGGCGCGCCCCCCGGTGGCGCAGATCTCGGCGACCACGTCGGCCGCCGGGCTCTCGTCGTGGCCCTCTCCCGTGAGCGACGCCCCGACGTCGTTGACGACGACTGCCGCGCCCTGCTCGGCAAACGCGAGGGCGTGGGCCCGACCGAGCCCGCGTCCGGCGCCGGTGACGACCACAACTCGTCCATCGCAGATTCCCATCGGTGGTCTCCTACAGAGTGGCCGCAATGGCCGCGGCGTGACGATCGATGATCCCGAACGAGTTGTCGAGGCTGACGGCGCGCTTCCAGTAGCGCTGGGCATCGACCTCCCAGGTGAAGCCCATCCCACCGTGTACCTGGATGCCGGTCTTGCCGCAGAACAACGCCGCCTCGCCCGCCATCACCTTGGCAACCGATGCAGCGCGGGCCGGATCGTCGCTGCTCGCGTCGTCGGCGGCACACGCGGCGGCGTACACGGCCGATCGGGCCACCTCGGCTTTGACCAGCATGTCGGCGAGCATGTGTTTGACCGCCTGGAAGCTGCCGATGGGGCGACCGAACTGCTCGCGTTCCTTGGAGTAGGCCTGCGACAGCTCGGTCGCCCCGAGGGCCACGCCGAGTTGCAGCGCCGAGGTGAGCAGCACGGCGTCACGCCGGAAACGGACCGCATCGGCCACGCTCCCCACCAGGGTCGCGGCCGGGAGTGGGCGACGCACGATTCCCACCGGCGTCAGGGTGTCGAGCGGCGCTGCGACTGGCTGTATCGACAGCACGGCCGGATCGAGTGATGAGAGTCCCGCATCGGATGTAACGAGCAGCACGTCGATCTGCGCCGGGTGCTCGACGATGATTGGATCGTCGTCGGCTTCGAGCGTCGCCACGATGACCTTGCCCGTCTCGGCGCCGGCGACCCATGGCCCCGCCAGCGCGGTGGTCACCAGCGGTCCGGGCACCAACGCGCGCCCGAGTTCTTCGAAGACCAGGACGGCGGCGCGCATCCCGAGGTCGCCGGCGACGGTGAACACTCCGGTGTCGGCGAGCTCGCGCCAGCGCTCCACGTCGATCACAGCGGCCTGCCCCTCCTGTGCACGCACGACCTCCATGGGGAAACGCCCGGCGAGGAACGACCGCATGGCGTCTTGCAGGTCACTCTCGTCGTCGCTCAACCAGAAATCCATCTCAACGTTCCTTCGGCAGACCGAGGAGACGCTCACCGATGATGTTGCGCTGTACCTGCGAGGTGCCCGCCGCGATCGACATCTTCAATCCGTGGATGCGGCCGTGCACGTGTCGTCCACTCGGCAGTTCGTCGATGTCATCCATCGAGAGCGAGGCTCGTTCGAGCAGGTGCATCGCCAGTTCACCGAGACGATGACGCAGATCGGTGTAGGCGAGCTTGAAGACGTTGCCCCCGGCGCCGACCAGCCCCGTGCGTGATGCCTCGGAGATGTTGCGCTTGGTGAGTGCCCACAGGGCATCGAGCTCGGCGGCGATCCGGCCGAGGTCGCGGCGCAGGCCGGCATCGTCCCACGCCACTTCCGACCGGCGGGTGATGTGCTTGGCGAGCTCGGCCATGTCGCGAACCAGCTCCATCGTCTGGAGCAGCTCCGACACGAAGGCGGTGCCCCGTTCGAAGCTGAGCGTGGTCATGGCGACACGCCAGCCGTCGTTCTCCGCGCCGACGCGATTGGACACCGGGACGCGGACCTCGTCGAGGAACATCTCGGAGAACTCGATACCGCCATCCATTGTTCGCAACGGGCGGACGTCGATGCCGGGGGCGTCCATCGGCATGATCAACCAGGTGATGCCACGGTGCTTGGGAACGTCGGTGTCGGTGCGAACCAGGATCTCGCAGAAGTCGGCGATGTGGGCGAAGCTGGTCCAGATCTTCTGGCCACTGATCACGTAGTCGTCACCGTCACGGATCGCCCGGCAGCGCAGCGCGGCGAGGTCGCTGCCGGCTGACGGCTCGGAGAATCCCTGGCACCACACATGGTCGCCGCGCAGGATCGGCGGCAGATGGGCTTCCTTCTGCTCGGGTGTCGCCTCGACCACCAGCGTCGGCCCGGCGTGCAGGAGACCGACGAAGTTCATCCCGACGTAGGGAGCACGCGCCCGTTCGGTCTCCTCGAGGAAGATCAGGTGTTCTGTGGGGCTGGCCCCCCGCCCGCCGTACTCCTTGGGCCAGTTGATGCCCGCGTACCCTGCCTCGAACATGATCCGCTGCCACGTGGTGTCCCAGATCCGCCGGGCGGCCCAGTCATCGGTCGGCGGCTCCGGTGGAATGTCAGGGAGCACCTCGGCGAGCCAGGATCGCAGCTCGGCGCGGAACTCGTCCTCCTCGGCCGTGTAACGCAGGTCCATACCACCCGCACAGTATCTGACGGTGTGTCAGATCTCCGCTACGACGTGATGCCACCATCGATGGCGACGATCGAGCCGGTCATGTACCGCGCTTCGTCCGACGCGATGAACGCGAACAACGCGGCGATCTCCGCGGGTTCGGCCATCTCCATCGGGCTCATCACCTTGATCAACTGCCGCAGGTCGGCCCCCTCGGGATAGGTCGAGAAGGAATCAAGAATGTTGGTCTTCGTTCCGCCGGGTGCGATCGCGTTGACTCGGATGTTGCGGCCCCGGTACTCGGTGGCGAGCGCCTTGGTGAGCATCACCACGCCCCCCTTGCTCGCGCAGTACGCGGCGCTCCACGGCTGGCCGATGAGCCCCGCCGTGGATGCCGTGTTGATGATCACTCCGCTGCCGGCGGCGAGGAGGTGGGGGAGTGCGTAGCGAGCGATGTGGAACGTGCCGTGCAGGTTGACGCCGACGATCCGGTCGAAATCCTCCGGGGTTTCCTCGTGACTGTTGCGGAAGTGTCCGATCCCGGCGATGTTGCACACCACGTCGAGGCCACCGAGCGCGCCGACCACTGCCTCCACCACTCCGGCCACGGCGTGACCGTCGGCCACGTTGCACTCGAACGGGAAGCCGGCGGCGCCGATCGCCGCGGCGGTGTCGTCATGACCCCGCAGGTCGAGACAAGCGACCTGTGCACCTTCGGCGGCGAAGCGCTGCGCGGTCGCCTGGCCGATCCCTGACCCGGCGCCGGTGACGAGCACCCGTGATCCGTCGAATCTCTTGTTGTTCACGGCGTTCCTCCGAACTGGGCCCGCAGGTCCTTCTTCATGATTTTTCCCGTTGGGTTGCGCGGGAGCACCTCGACGAACTCGAGTTGCTCGGGCAGCTTGTGTTTCGACAGGTTCGCGTCGATCAGATAGCTGGTCATCTCGTCGAAGTCGATCGGCGTGGTGCCCGCAGTGGTCACGATGGCACAGGCCCGTTCCCCGCTCGCGTCGTCGGGCAGCCCGATCACCGCGACGTCGGCGATCTTGGGGTGCCCGTGCAGAAGATCCTCGATCTCCTTGGCCGAGATGTTCTCGCCCTTGCGAATGATGATGTCTTTCAGGCGGCCGGTGATCGACACGAATCCGTCGGTGTCGATGATGCCGAGGTCGCCGGTGCGGAACCATCCATCGGCGTCGAAGGCGTCGGCGTCGAGGGTTGGATCGAGGTAGCCGATGAACATCTGCGGGCCCTTGACCCGCAGTTCGCCCTCCTCGCCTGGCCCGCACTCACGGCCGTCCATCACGGCTCGCAGTGAGGTTCCCGGGCACGGCCGCCCGTCGGTGGTGGCCTTCTTGTCGTCGGGATCGTCGATGTGGACCATCGTGTTGATGGGGCTCTCCGTCAGGCCCCATCCGCCGATCAGCGGGGCGCCGAAGGCCTCCATCATCTCCGCGTGGAGTGTCGTCGGCTTGGGTGCCCCACCACCGTTGAAGATGCGGACGTCGGGCAGGAGTCGTTGGCCGGCAGGCAACTGTCGCTGCGCCGCGAGATACGCCATCCAGAACACCGTGCCGGCGCCGGCACAGGTGCACCCGTGCTCGCCGAGCCAGCGGGGTGTGTCCGACGGGCTGAACGTCTCGACCATCAACAGCTCGACACCGGTCTGCATGGCGTTGAACAGCCACACCAAACCTCCCACGTGGGTGATCGGGAACACCACGGCGGCGCGATCGGCGTCGGTCACCTGCATCGACCATTGCATCCCGTCGTTGGCCGCCGACAGCGAGCGGTCGGTGTGCTTGGCTCCCTTCGGGTCGGCGGTGGTGCCCGAGGAGTAGAACAGCCACCGCATCTCGTCGAGCCCAGGGCGGTAGGCCGGCAGTTCGGCCGGGTCGCCGTCGGGGAGGCCGGGGTCGGCCACCACGACGCTGATGTCGAGCCCGGACACCACCTCGTCGGCCATCGGGGGATAGTCGAATCCGCGGAACGTGCCCGGGACGATCAACACCTCACAGCTGCTCTGGCGGACGATGAAGCCCACCTCGCGCTGGCGGTAGATCGGAAGAATCGGGTTCTGCACGGCGCCGAGACGTGACAGCGCACCGGTCAGCACGAGTGCTTCGAAGCGCGAGGGCAGGATCCACGACACGTTCGAGCCGTCGCGGACTCCGAGCGCGGCGAGGCCGGCCGCGGTGCGTCGACACCACTCGTGATACTCGCCGAAGGTCATCGAGCGTCCGGCTTCGTCGAACGCCATGCGCGCGTCGGGTGAGGCGATTGCCCGTTGCTCGATCAGCTGCCAGAGGGTCATGCCCGTCGGAACTCTCGCGACCATTGGCGCGCCTCCTGGTGTGCTCGTTGCGCGAGTGCTCGCTTGTCGACCTTGCCGAGGGTGGTGAGTGGAAGATCTGCGACCACCACCAGCGCATCGGGCGCCTTGTAGTCGGCGAGACGTTCCTTGACGAACCGGCGGAGGTCGTCGAGGGCGAGTTCATGTCCGGCACGGGCAACGGCGAAGAGCACGCCGATCTCACCGAGCCGATCCTCCACGTCGACGCCGAGGATCGCCCCGGCGGCAACGGCCGGATGCTCGCCGAGACAGTTCTCGACCTCGATCGGGTACACGTTGTAGCCGCCGCGGATGTACAACTCCGTCGCCCGACCCGACAACCGCAGGTTGCCGTCGGTGCCGACCCACCCGAGGTCGCCGGTATGCAGCCACCCATCGCCGTCGATTGCTTCGGCGGTGCGGTCGGGGTCGTCCCAGTACCCTCGCATCTGCGCCCTGCTGCGCAGGCACACGGTGCCGATCTCACCGGGAGGCACCTGGTCGCCGGAGGCATCGATCACCTCGAGCTCGACATCGCCGTTCGGCCGCCCCACCGTGGTGCACACGGTTTCCACCGAATCGTCGAGGCGGGTCCCGGTGGCCACCGACGCCTCGGTGCTGGCGTAGCGCACCACGACGGGGCACCCGAGCTCGGCGCGCATCTGGCGAACCAGCTCGGGTGGGATCCGGGCCGCGCCGATCCCGGCGATTCGCAGCCCGGACGTGTCGGTGTCGGCGAGCTCGGGCGCGTCGAGCATCAGGCGGTACTGCGTCGGGACGCCCTGACACACGGTGACACCTTCGTGGGCGATCAGGTGGAGGGCGCCGGCCGCGGTCCACGGAGTGGGAGCGACGATGGTGGTGATGCGATGGCTCAGCTCATCCCACGCTCGGGTCATGAAGCCGACATGGGCGAAGGGCAGTGGCGAGAGCCGGCGGTCACCGAATTCGCTCAGTGGCGCCGCTCCACGAGTCATCGCCTCGAGGCACCCGTGGTCGAACCAGGCCCCCTTCGGCATCCCGGTCGTGCCGCCGGTCCAGACGATGGCGACAGGATCGGTCGGCGCGCACGGCACGAGCCGGACACCGGGGTCGGCGATCCCGGCGGCAGGCAACGCGCCGACGAACACGTACGTCGGATCGCACGTCGAGACGATATGGGCCACCTCGGTGGCGCCCAGGCGTGGGTTGATGCCGGTGGCGATCGCGCCGGCCCTGACGCAGGCGTGGTAGGCCACGGCGTAGTCGATGCCGCTCGGCAGCCTGATGGCCACGACATCACCCGGGCGCACCCCGTGCTCATCGATCAGCCAACCCGCCAATGCGCTCGACCGCTGGGCGAGTTCGCCGAACGTGATCCGCACCACGGCGCCTGCTGGGCCGGGCTGCACGAAGGCCTCACGGGACGCGTCGGAGTCGAGCACCTCGTCGAACACGTCGAGCAGTGTGGCCCCAGCGGCGGTCATCAGAACGTGAGCACGCCGCGGGCAACGGCACCCGATTCGAGTTCGTCGACCGCATCGGTCCAGTTCTCGATCGGGTGCGAACTGGTGACCAACTCGTCGAGCAGGATGTCGCCTCGGCGGTACATCTCGATGATCCGCGGGATGTCTCGATGCGGTGAGATGCTGCCGTAGCGACATCCGATGATGCCGCGGTCGACCTGGGTCAACCGGCCGTACAACCCGTGGAACTCGGCGGTCTGCGAGGCGACGCCGATCACCACGACCGTGCCCTCCCAATCGAGGCATTCGAGCGCGTTCCAGGTCACCTGCGGATGGGCGACGCAGTCGAAGGCCCAGTCGACTCCACCGGAGTTGAACGCACCGCGTGGAGCGCTCTCGGACGCGGGGCGGAGTTCGCCGACGGCGGCGATGATGTCGTCTCGGCGCCCATCGAGGAAGTGGGTGGCGCCGAATGTGCGGGCGAGCTGCTCCTTGTCGGGCACGGTGTCGACGGCGATGATCGTGGTGGCGCCCTCGACGCGAAGGGCTTGGATCACGTTGAGGCCCACGCCACCCACACCGAACACGACCGCCGATTGACCGCGTTTCACGTTGGCGCGGTTGAACACGGCGCCCATACCGGTGACCACGCCGCAGCCGATGATCGCCGCCGACGTCAACGGCACGTCGTGGGGGATCTTCACGCACTGCACGTCTCTGACGACGGTCCGTTCGGCGAATGCGCTGGTCGCGGCGAAGTTGAAGATCGGCTCGCCGTCGAGGGTGAACGGTTGGCTCCAGTTGGCGAGCGTGGCGCGGCAGGCTGTCGGCCGACCGTCGGCGCAGTACTCGCAGGTTCCGCATGCGGTGAGGGTGGCGATGACGACGTGATCGCCCGGCGCCACCACGGTGACCGCCGATCCGACCTCGACGACGACACCGGCGCCCTCGTGCCCGCAGACACCTGGCGACGGGACCGGGTACAAGCCGTGCATGTACGACAGGTCGCTGTGGCACAGGCCCGCTGCACTGATCTCGACGATCACGTCACGCGGGCCTGGAGCCCGCAGTTCAAGGCCGGTGACCAGCTTGGTCTCGGTGCCGTCGTACACAATTCCGCGCATGGTGTGAAATCCCCCTGTTCGAGCACTCTACGCGATCTGACGGCGCGTCAGAAAGACGACGGTGGTTCGACAATTGCCCCCTCAGCCGCGCAACGCGAACTTCAGGACCTTGCCGCTGGCGTTGGTCGGCAGTGAGTCCACCACGTGCACGGCGCGGGGCACCTTGTAGTTGGCCATCTGCTCCCGACTCCACGCCATGACCTCCGCGGGGTCGAGGTTCGCGCCGGACTTGGCGACCACGAAGGCATGGCCGACCTCGCCGAGGCGCGCGTCGGGCACCCCGACCACTGCGACCTGGGCGATCGCCGGATGGCCGAGCAGGACGTTCTCGATCTCGGCGGGATACGCGTTGAACCCGCCGACGATGAACATGTCCTTCTTGCGGTCGGTGATCGTGAGGTAGCCGCCCGGGGTCATCACTCCGACGTCGCCGGTGTGCAACCACCCGTCCGCGGTCAGGGTCGACGCCGTCTGCTCGGGATCGTTGAAGTACCCGGTCATCACGTTGTAGCCGCGCACGAGCACCTCGCCGGCCTCACCGGCGGGCAGCGTGGTGCGCTCGTCGTCGACCACGCGGACCTCGACCCCGGGGAATGCCCGGCCCG
>DASQFE010000045.1:0-3396 GCA_035633295.1 Ilumatobacteraceae bacterium
GTGAGGCCGGTGGCTTTGGTGTCGCAGATCTGTCGTTCGGCGCGTCCGCGTCCGCGGTAGAGCGCTTCGAGGTAGGCAATGTCGGTGTCGGCGAGGTCGGTGACGAACACTTGGTAGCGGTGCCCGTCGATGTCAGTGAAGATGAGCTGCGCGCCGGGGTGTGGGAGTTCGCGGCGGGCGATCATCCGCAACCCTGACGGCCAGGTCCGGGTGGCGTCGAAGATGTCGCCGACGAGGTGGGTGATCTCACAGATTTCGGCGTGTTCACGCCAGTCCGACCCATCCGCGGTGATCGCTGGTGACCAGGCCCGTTTGGGCAGGTTGACCAGCACCGATGCGATCTCGACGGTGAGCTGATGCCCGATCACGAAACGTACGTGACGGTCACGGCACTCGTTGACGAACCCATGCGACCAGCCGGCGCTGTCGGAGCGCACAATCACCTCGGTGGCGGTCGCATCGATCGGCAACTGGGCCAGCGCATCGCCGAGCACGTCGATGTGATCGGTGGCAGTCCCGGATCCGGCGTTGCCCGCTCGCAGCACCCCGGCGAGTGCTTCGCCGGTGGCGTCAAGATAGGCGAGCAACGGATGGAACCCGAACCCTCGCTTCCACGTCGGCGCCGCCTGCTCTTTGTCCGAATGGGCCCCGACCAGTGTGGCGTCAATGTCGATCACGTAGAACCCGGGATCCGCACCCGCCGCCCACGCCTTGGCTCGAGCCTGCGCACGCGCCGTCTTGATCCGCTCCAACACGACCTTGTCGACCGCGGCGAGGGTGCGCCACACCGTTGGATGCGACGCCACCGGACCGAACAGCTCCGGCTGATCGCGCAACGTGGCAAGATCCGAGATCGTCTCAGCACCATCGGCGATCGCCACGATCAGATCGGTCAGAACCTCGCCACGATCGTGACCCCGACGACGCTGCTTGGTCGGCGCCATCGCCGCCGACAACGCCCCGGTCAACCCCACTGCGTCAGCGAGATCAGCCAACAACCGAGCACCCGCATGATTGGCTACACCAGCGCCATCACCCGTAACCGTCAGCGCCGGGCGGCGCCGTCTACGCTTCACCATGAAAGTGCCCTTCTGGTTGGTGACTCATGTTCTCGACAAACACGAGTTTCCCGCACCAGAAGGGCCTTTTCGCGGACGCGCCCGCATCAACACCGATGCACTACTGAACTGCCTGGGCTAGTTGGCCGGCCGGGCGCGAACAGGTCGTCCCATTCGATCCAGCCGATCGATTTCTTCATCGACTTGCGTAACGGAGTTGGATCTCGTGGGGCCTTCTCCAGATATCCGAACGAGTTGGGAGAGATCGATGACCTCCGATCAGGCCGAGATGACGACCAGGCCGATAGCCAAGCCAGGGTCGGCATCAGATCCGAGAGCGGCCGGCTTGCTCGGCGTGCTGGACCTCGCTGACCGCCTTGGGACGAGTGAACGGTTTGTGCGGCGACTTGTCGCCGAGCGTCGTGTTCCGTTCCACAAGGTCGGCAAGTACGTTCGTTTCGACCCTCGTGACATCGACACCTGGCTCGCGAACCATCGAGTCGAGTCGATCAGCTGACGACGGCGTGACCGGGCGCGTGTTCGAAAGACCGGCTGACGTCTGCTCGTCACGGGCCACGGAGCAAAGAGCTACCGGCGGGTCGTCTGCGACGCTTCGATCCGCTGAGCGATCGCCGTTCCGATCTCACGGTCTCGACTCTCCGACGCCTTCAGGTACCGGAGCGAGGCATCACTGGTCGAGTGTCCCATACGAGCCATCACCTCTCGAAGTGACGCGCCGGCTGAGGCCGCTTCCGTGCCCGCCAGGTGGCGGAGGTCGTGAAAGCGAACGTCATCGAGGCCGACGCTGCCGCGTGCCTTTCGCCAATACGGAGCGAAGTATCGATTGAGCAAGGGACTTCCCTTGACCGAGGTGAACACCATCGGCGCACCGACCGGCGCTGCTGGGTAGGTCGACATGTGGGCGCTCATTCGATCAACGATTGGATCGGGGAGCGACACGGTTCGGTAGGAGCTCTCGGTCTTCGGCGCGCCGAGTGTTGCACCCTTGCCCCGTTCGAAGCCGAGTGCTTGCCGGACACGAACCGAGGCGTCAACAAGGTCGACGTCGTCAACGGTGAGACCCGCGAGTTCCCCGAAACGAAGACCGGTCGCGGCAGCGAGCCAAACGAGAGCCGAGAAGCGCGGTTCGATCGTGGACGCGAGCGCCGCTACCTGGTCCCATGTGAGGAGTGGACGCTCGACCATCGACTCACGCGCGGCGCCCTTGACGTGAGCGGGGTTTGATCTGATGAGTCCGTCGTCGACGGCTGTGCTCAAGATGGTTCGCAGCATTCGATACACCTTCGACACAGAATTGGGGTGCAGCGTGGAGTGGACCAACTCGCCATGCCATGCTCGGACGTCCCCGGGTGTGATCTCATTCAACAACGCGCCCTCGAACGTGCCGAGTATCCAGCGAAGCTGAGACTCATAGGTTTCGCGCGTTCGCGGACGTAGGTCGCGCTGGACCAGCCACGTCCTGGCGTAGTTGCCGAACTGGACCCGTCCTACTTGCGGGTCGATGACCGTTCCTCGGTTGATGTCGGCCTCGAGTGAAGACAGATGGGCATGTGCATCTGCCTTCGTGGCGAATGTCTGACCGCTCGACATTTGTTTTCCGTGCCGTCGATACCGGACCTGGTACCGCCCACTTGGCAACTTTCGGATTGTTCCGAATGACCTCTTGCCGGCCATTGTTCCCTCCCGGTGTCCTTTGCGTAAGGCACGTGTGAGGCACAGCAGCCTTATCGGTGAGAACGTCGATGGTATCCGAACGGCCGGTAAACAGCCAGTGAGCTGGTCTTATCCAGCAGGATTGTTGGAGCGGATGACGGGAATCGAACCCGCGTTCTCAGCTTGGGAAGCTGATGTTCTACCATTGAACTACATCCGCAGAGGCGCCCAGACTAGCGGGCAGTTGACGGAGACCGAGGCACGGTTGTGCGTGGCGGCGCCGCAAGATCAGGCGCTGCGGTTGCTGATGGCGGTCTGGTCGAACGGCTCGATCATGATGCATTCACCCGGGCACTCCTCGGCGGCGTCGACAGCGAGATCGATCAGCGCGTCGGGGATACGTGCGACACCACGACCGCTGTCGGGGCCGTGGCCGGGGCCGTCGGCGCCGTCGAACACGATGGTCTCACCGAAGTGCGACGCCTCCTCCTTGACCACCCAGAGGCCATCGTCGCGCCCGACGAAGACGTCCGGACAGATCTCCGAGCAGATGCCGTCGCCGGTGCAGAGGTCCTGATCGATCCACACCATCAGTGCGCTTGCCATGTACATGTCCTTCCAGCAGGGTGCAACCCGACCATTGTCACCGCTGAGTCGCCCACAT
>DASQFE010000046.1:0-3331 GCA_035633295.1 Ilumatobacteraceae bacterium
CGGCGGTGCACAGCAACGTGGTGCAGGGCGCGACCGAGTACGGCGTGTGGAGGCACTGATGCAGATCACCCGTCTCCTCATCGCCAATCGCGGTGAGATCGCCGTGCGCATCTCTCGCACCGCCCATCGCCTCGGCATCGACACCGTCGGGGTGTACTCCGAACCCGATCGGAACGCGCTGCATGTCGACTCGGTCGATGTTGCCATTGCGCTCGGCGGTTCGACGCCGGTCGAGTCGTACCTGCGCGGCGACGCCGTGATCGCAGCGGCGCTGGCGACCGGCGCCGATGCGATCCACCCCGGCTACGGCTTCCTCGCCGAGAACGCAGCGTTTGCTCAAGCGGTCATCGACGCCGGCCTCGTGTGGGTCGGCCCGACGCCCGAACAGGTGGCGCTGCTCGGCGACAAGGTGGCGGCCAAGCGAGTGGCACTCGACGCTGGTGTACCGACCACTTCGATGATCGAAGTGGTCGACGGGCGTGTCGATGGCGACGTCACCTACCCCGCACTCGTGAAGGCAGCCGCCGGTGGAGGTGGGCGGGGGATGCGAGTGGTGCGCTCGGCCGACGAACTCGACGACGCCGTTGCCGCGGCCTCGCGCGAGGCGCTGTCGGCGTTCGGCGACGGGGCGGTGTTCATCGAGCCCTACCTGGAACGCGGACGCCATGTCGAGGTCCAGATCATGGGCGACCGCCACGGCAACATGGTGCACCTGGGCGAGCGTGAGTGCTCGATTCAGCGTCGCAACCAGAAGGTGCTCGAGGAATCACCATCGGCCGGCATCACGCCCGAGATTCGAGCGGCGCTGTGTGACGGCGCCGTCGCCCTCGCGCGTCACGTGGGCTACGAGGGTGCGGGAACCGTGGAGTTCATGGTCGGCGCCGACAGCACGATCACGTTCCTCGAAGTGAACACCCGGCTCCAGGTGGAGCACCCGGTGACCGAAGCGGTGACCGGTCTCGACCTCGTCGAGTTGCAGCTACGCGTCGCCGCCGGCGAACCGCTGCCGATCAGTCAGGACGACATTGCGATCACCGGCCATGCGATCGAGGTTCGCGTAGTGGCCGAGGATCCGGCCGCAGGTTGGATGCCGTCGACCGGACGGATCGACCGATTCGATGTGGGCGAGGCGATCGGACACGACGTTCGCGTCGATACCGGTGTGCGGGCCGGCTCGGCGATCTCATCCGACTACGACTCGCTCGTGGCCAAGGTGATCGCTCACGCGCCGACTCGTACCGGGGCGGCCCGCAAGCTCGCACGGGCGCTTCGCTCCGCGCAGATCACCGGCATCCGCACCAACATCGACACGCTCGTGGCAATCTGCGGCGAAGCCGACTTCCTGTCTGCTGACACGCCCACGGCGTACCTCGATGAGCACCCCGAGGTGCTGTCACCGTTCGGGCCGGTCGGCGATGATCGGGTAGCGCTGCTGCTCGGTGCTGTGTTCGCTCTGGAACACGAGCACCGGTCTGGCGACCGAGCCACGCCATTCGCCCCATCGGGCTGGCGCAACCTTCGCACGCAGGGTCAACGACAGGTGTGGATCGAGTCGACCGGCGAACACCTCCACGTCGAGTACGAGATGGCGCCGGCGTGGCAGTCGGACGGCTGGGCAGGGTGGTCGGCAGCGGTGCGGCTCGGTCCGTGGCCAGAACCGGACGAGACCGGCGCGTTGAGCGACGACGATCGCCCATCGCTGGCGGTTCGACTTCTCGGACGTTCGCACGATCGCCAGACCATCGAGGTCGATGGCCGTCGTCAGGTGGTCCACACCGACGTGGTGCATCCTCCCCTCGGACTCGACGACGACGGCATCGGCGCCGTCACGGTCCACGTCCGCAACACGGCCGGTGCGCTGACGCTCACTCGGGCGCCGCGCTTCATGCTGCACGATGCCGAGTCGGCCACCGGCGGTCCGATCAGTCCATTGCCGGGCACCGTGATCGCTGTCCACGTCGCCAACGGCGATTCCGTGGTCGACGGCGAGCTGCTCATGGTGGTCGAGGCGATGAAGATGGAGCACAAGATCGTTGCCTCCGGTGACGCGACCGTCACCGAGGTCCGCTTTGCCGTCGGTGATCGGGTCGACACCGGCGACCTGCTCGTTGCACTGGAGCACCACGAGGTCGACGAGTCGTGACCGCTCCTCCCGGGCAACCGATCCGTATCGCCAACTGCTCGGGCTTCTTCGGCGACCGCCCGAGCGGCGCGCTCGAGATGGTCGAGGGCGGGCCGATCGACGTGCTCACCGGCGACTGGCTCGCCGAATTGACGATGCTGATCCTCAGTCGGATCCGTGCGAAGCATCCCGGCGGCGGATTCGCCCGCACGTTCGTCGGCCAGATGGAGCAGGTGATGGGCACCTGCCTCGACCGCGGCATCAAGGTGGTGTCGAACGCCGGCGGGCTCGACCCGGGTGGCTGCGCCGACGCTGTCGCGGAGGTCGCCGATCGACTCGGGTTGTCCCCGACGATCGCCTACATCGACGGTGACGATCTACTGCCGAGGATCACGGAGCTCGCCGAGTCCGGTGCCCTGCGGCCGTTCGCCTCCGGCACCTCCGTCGAACTCGGAGATCCGTCGAGGTTTCTCACGGCCAACGCCTACCTCGGCTGCTTCGGCATCGTCGACGCGCTCACCAAGGGCGCCGACATCGTGATCACCGGGCGCGTCACCGACGCCGCGGTCACGTGCGGCCCTGCGGCGTGGCACCACGGTTGGCAGCGCGCCGACTTCGATCAGCTGGCAGGCGGTGTTGTCGCCGGTCACATCATCGAGTGCAGCGCGCAGGTCACTGGTGGCAACTATTCGTTCTTCCACGAGATCGAGGGCCGCAACGACGTTGGCGGTCGCGCCCGGTTCGGGTTCCCGTGGGCGGAGGTCGCTGTCGATGGTTCGTGTGTGATCGGCAAGCACGAAGGCACCGGGGGAGTCGTCAACGTCGAAACGGTCACGTCGCAACTGCTCTACGAGATCGGTGGTCCCGAGTACCTCGGCCCCGACGTGACGGCACGCTTCGACACGATCGAGGTCGAACAGGTCGAGCCCGACCGCGTGCGGGTGTTCGGCGTGAAGGGCCAGGCGCCGCCGAGCACCCTGAAGGTGGCGATGAACGAACTCGGCGGCTTCCGCAATTCGTTCACCGTCGCGCTGACCGGGTTGGACATCGACGAGAAGGCCGCGTTTGCGCAAGCGGCGTTCTGGGATGCGTGCCCGTACGGCCCCGACGATTTCGAGTCGATCGAGAGCAGGGTCATCCACACGAACAAGGCCGATCCGGCGACTCAGGAGGAAGCGACGGCGCTCTGGCGGGTGACGGTGAAGGATC
>DASQFE010000047.1:0-1955 GCA_035633295.1 Ilumatobacteraceae bacterium
CTCAGTACCGCGTTGTTCCGCACGCTCATGGTGATCGCTGCCATCGGCACCGTCCTGGCCGCCGGCTACCTGCTGTGGCTCTACCAGCGCACCGCCTTCGGTGAGCCGAGCGAAGAGTTCAGCTCCCCGAACGACTCGCACGGCTCGCACGGTGGCGTCGCGCATTCCTTGAGTTCGGCTGCGAACGACGACGAGCATGCCAACGACGAGATCTACGACGTGACGCCGATCGAGTGGATCGCCTGGACGCCGTTCCTGATCGGCATCGTCGTGCTGGGCGTGTACCCGCAGCTGCTGTTCAAGGTGTTCAACCCGGCCGTCATCGAACTCGTGGCGCGCCTCGGAGAGACACTGGGCTGATGCTCGCATCGCTCCTTGCCCAAGCCGGCGACTGGACGTCACCCTCGATCGACTGGGCCGCGCTCGCGCCCGAAGTCGTGTTGGCGATCGGCATCAACATCATCTTGCTGCTCGATCTGCAGCTCGCCGAAACGAAGAAGTGGGCGATCGCCACCATCACCGGTTTCGTGCTGCTCGGCAGCTTCGTTGCGGTGGTCGTGCTCGCGGTCACCGGCGATGGCGTGCGATCGATGTTCGACGGGCGCTACGTGGTCGACGACTACGCGCTGATCCTCAAGGCGCTCTTCCTGCTCGCGGCCTACGTCGTGGTGCTGCTGAGTCAGACCGAACTCGAGGAGGGCGGCTACTACCAGGGCGAGTTCTACGTGCTGCTGCTGTGCAGCGTGCTCGGCATGGTGATGATGGCCTCGGCCCGCGATCTCGTGAGCATCTTCGTCGCCCTCGAGCTGCTGTCGATCCCCGCCTACATGTTGGCTGCCTGGAACAAGCGCAACCGCAAGTCGAACGAGGCGGGCATCAAGTACTACCTCCTCGGCGTGTTCGCCTCGGCGGTACTGCTGTACGGCATGAGCCTGCTGTTCGGCGCCACGGGTTCGACCAAGCTCACCGACATCGGTGCTTCGCTGCTCGACGGCGACCTGATCGGCCTCGACGTCGTCGCCGTGGTGTTCGTGGTGTGTGGCTTCGCCTTCAAGATCTCCGCCGTGCCGTTCCACCAGTGGGCGCCCGACACCTATGAGGGCGCGCCGACGCCGGTCACTGCGTTCTTCTCCGTGGCCACCAAGGCGGCCGGTTTCGTTGCGTTGATGTCGGTGGTGTTCATCGCCTTCCCCGGCGCCGACGGTGTGTACCAGCCGCTGATCTGGGTGATGGCCGTACTGACGATGACGTTCGGCAACGTGCTCGCATTGCGCCAGACCAACATCGTGCGCATGTTGGCGTACTCGTCGGTCAGCCAGGGTGGCTTCATCCTGATGCCGCTCGCGTTCGCCGGAGAACCAGGGGTCGGGGCCGCAGCGCTGAACGCCGTGGTCGTCTACCTCGTTGCCTACGCCTTCATGAACCTCGGCGCATTTGCTGTCGTCATCGCCGTCAGCCGCAGAACCCGCAGCGGTGAGATCTCGTCGTTCGGCGGGCTGTTCTCGTATGCGCCAGGCTTGGCGGTGGCCATGACGGTCTTCTTCGCATCGCTCGCCGGCATCCCACCGCTCGCCGGCTGGTTCGCCAAGTTCAACTCGTTCAAGGCCGTGCTCGATGCCGGCACCACATCGGCCTACGTGATGGCGGCCATCGCGGCCGTCAACACCGTGATCGCTGCGGCGTACTACATGCGGGTGCTGCGCGTTGTCTGGATGGACGAGGCACCCGCAGGCGACCACAGCCCGGTCAAGCCGCCGGCGCCTGTCGTCGCTGCGCTGGCCATCACGGTTGCCGGCACCATCGTGCTCGGCGTCCTGCCCAACCTCATCGCCCGAGCCGGAGCGCTCGACGCTCTGACGGGAGCGTTCCAAGGTTGAGCACCACCGTTCTCGTGAACTGGTTGCGGAATAGTTCGCGCACTTGTTCACGAGAACGAAGCGGGGTTGCGTGACTGA
>DASQFE010000048.1:0-8029 GCA_035633295.1 Ilumatobacteraceae bacterium
GCAAAGGGCGTCGGCGAAGCACCGTGTATCTCGTCGACGCCGGCGATCGTCAACGCCATCCGTGATGCGTTGCGCCAGGTCGACGGCATCGGCAAACCCCTCGCTCGCGTCCCCGTCCGCCCCAGCGACAT
The DNA here is from genome assembly GCA_035633295.1 of Ilumatobacteraceae bacterium. Lineage (GTDB taxonomy): Bacteria > Actinomycetota > Acidimicrobiia > Acidimicrobiales > Ilumatobacteraceae > Sva-07. The sequence continues at coordinate 132 of DASQFE010000048.1, forward strand.
CTGCCTCTGACCCGTTACATCCGGGGTCAGACCCCAGATGTAACAGCCGAGATGTTCGTGTGCCGGCGCAGCGCGGCTAGGTTCGGAACACATGCCCGACGAGCGCGAAATCATGACCTGGGACATCTTCGGGGAGGCCTCCCGCGACCTGGCCCAGATGGTTGCCGACAGCGGCTACGAGCCCGACATGGTGCTGGCCATCGCCAGGGGCGGCCTCCTCATCGGCGGGGCGATCGGCTATGCGCTGTCGGTCAAGAACGTCTACACGATGAACGTCGAGTTCTATACGGGGGTCGACGAGCGCCTCGAAGTGCCGCGGATCCTGCCGCCCGCTCCCGACTTCGTCGACGTGTCCGATGCCCGCATTCTGATCGTCGACGACGTCGCCGACACCGGCCACACGCTGCGTTCGGTGCAGGAGTTCTGCAACGGCAAGGTCGCCGAGGTGCGTACCGGGGTGCTGTACGAGAAGTCGCACTCGTTGGTCAAGTGCGACTACATCTGGAAGCGCACCGACATGTGGATCAACTTCCCGTGGAGCGACAAGGATCCGGTCGCCAAGCGCGAGTGGACCGTCAAAGACGCCTGACAGTCACAAAAGGGGTCTGCACAAAAGGGGTCTGACCCCTGTTGTTATGCGCGGGCGGGGAAGGCAGTGCGCTGGGCGAGCTTGAGGCGCTCTTCGAGACGCTTGGGTGGCACGATCCCGAGGAGTTTGTCGCCGTTCCACACGGTGACGACCGGACGCAGCGGGTTGAGGCGGGGCAGCACGGCGGAGAGTTCCTCGTCGGGTGATGCCTTGGCCAGCTTGTTGAACGGCACCATGAGCTGGGTGAGCATCACCATCGCCCGGCGTTCTGAGGGCACGGCCCACAGCTGTTCTTCCATCACAAGACCGTCGAGATGGCCGTTGTCGTCGAGCACGGCCACGGCACCGGCATTACCGAGTCGCTGACGCTGCCAGATCATCGAGTCGGCATCCATGTCGGTGCCCGCCTCGGCGATACCGAACCAGGTGAGGTCGCCGACCGTCGTGCCGTCGAGCTGTTCGCCGATGTACGACGCCATGATCTCGGCCTTGGCGTTCATGGCGATGAACGCACCGGTGAGGATGAAGAACACTCCGAACTGGCCGTTGAGCATGAGCAATACGCCTCCGCCGACCATCAGCCAGCCGAGGAGGCGCCCGGCGTTGCCCGCCTCGCGCATTGCCCGATACTTGTTGCCCGTGCGCGCCCAGCGGATCGCCCGTAACACCCGTCCTCCATCGAGGGGAGCGCCTGGCAGCATGTTGAACACGGCGAGCAGCCCGTTCACGATGCCGATCCAGGCCAGGGCCGACGACTCCAGGACCGTGGCCAGCCCGAATGCGACAACCCCGATGGTGAGGCTGACGGCGGGACCCGCAACGGCAATCAGGCCGTCGGCTCGTGCGGTGGGCGACTCACGGTCGAGATGGGCGACACCACCGAGCGCCCAGAGATCGATCGACTGGGTCTGGACGCCGTACCGGCGCGCCACGAGCGCGTGCCCGAACTCGTGGGCGAGGATCGACGCAAAGAACGCCACGGTGGCGATGAGCCCTGGTGCGAGGCCGTATCGCGTGGAGAGCTGGACGCCGAGCAGCGCAGCGATGAGGGCCATACTCCAGTGGGCCCGCACCGGAATGCCGGCGTAGGTACCGAGACGCATCGAACCGGCGGTCATGACGGGGGAGTGCTCCTTCCAGCGAACACGTAGTGGGGTCTTCTGAAAGCCAACCACTCTTCGGCCCGCACTGTTCCCCCAGGCGCCGGGCTCGCACCGTTCTCTTACCCTCGCTGTTCGAGGATCACCGTGGCGCAATTGCGGCCGCTGGCGCCCCATACACCGGCGCCGGGGAACGTGGCGGCGCCGGTGAGGTACAGCCCATCGAGCGCCGTCTCGTACTTCGTGAGCTCGGGGTTCTCGTTACGGAACGCCGCAAGCGGTCCGCCGGCGAAGCTTGTGGCGTGGCCGGCCGGCAGGTGGAAGTCACGCTCGTAGACGTCGGGCGTCATTGCACGCCACTCGACGATCGAGTCGAGGAAACCCGGCTCACACAGCTCGGCAAACGCTTCGAGCCAGCGTCGTGGCTCGTTCGAGTCGGGCCAGCCTCCAGCCAGTCCGAACGGTGTGTAGATGGCTTCGAGGCTGAACACGTGGCGACCCTCGGGCGCCATCGACGGATCGAGCGCCGTCGGAACGTTCACCAACATGCCTGGGCGATCCATCACACGACCCTGGGCGATCAGCCCGGCACCACGGTGGATCTCGGCGAGGCCCGGCGCGATTGCCGTGGTCGGCCCGAGCGGACCGTCGAAACCACGCAGTACCGGTGGAGCCGAGAGCACTGCGTCGATCTTCGACTCGTATCCCTCGTCGTGGCGGACGTTCTGCCAGCGGCGCACGAGATCGGTCGCCGACGCCGGCGGAGTGCGCAGCCACCGCAGGAAGGTGTCGTGCGGGTTGCAGGCCGACACCACGATCGGTGCGGTGATCGCAGTGCCGTCGGCGAGGGCGATGCCGTCGACGCGGCTACCAGTGCAGGTGATCGTGTCGACGGGGCTCTTGGTGCGCAGCGTGCCGCCGGCGGCCTCGAACGCGGCGAGCAGAGCGAGCGGCACCTGACCGCTGCCGCCGACCGGACGGCCGACCTTGCCGACGTGGCGCATGGCATGGGTGAGGGCGCCCAGGCCGGTGCCGGGAGTCTCCGGTGAGATCCCCCACACCATGGGCCCTGTCAGGGCGGCCGGGCCGGTGATGGCGTCGTCGCTGAAGAACGAACGGAGTACATCAGCTGCGCTACGGCGCGACCAGCGCATCAGCGTCGGTGCTCCACGCAACCGTCGGCGAAGAGCGAGCTTGGTGAGGCCGGCAACCGTCGGCGGCTCGGCGGCCGCCTCGAACACCATCTCGATGGCGGGCATCGCGGCCTTGGCGTAGCGGCGATAGCCGTCGACCTGGCCGGGAAAGCTCCGACCGATGTCGTCGAGCGTCGCGTCGAGATCGTGGTGGTGCGACCAGCCCCTGCCCTCTGCGGCGCTGGCCCACGAAAAGTTGTGCTGGGCCGGCTCGACATCGAGGTATCGAAGGCCGAAGCCGGCGAGGTCGAGTTCCTCGATGACCGGCGTGGTGCGGAATGTGAGGTGATCGCAGTTGCAGATGTTCACCGTGACGCCGGCGAACTGCTCGCTCGCCGCCGTGCCGCCGACCTCGGCACGGGCTTCGACCAGCAGCGTTCGCATCCCCGCTCGGGCGAGATATGCCGCAGTGACCAGCCCGTTGTGGCCGGCGCCAATGACGATCGCGTCGAAGTCGGTCGCAATGCTGGAACCGGGCGTGCTCACGGCGATCAGTCTCTCGTAGTTCCGTGTCGGCGGCGTAACGTGGCTGTGTGTCTTTCGTTACGCGTCAATTGGCCGACCTGCGTGCACCTCAGGTCGAGCAACTGATCACACCGAGCAGCATCTTCGTGCAGCCGCTCGGCGCCGTCGAGCAACACGGGCCGCACTTGCCGTTCAACACCGATCTGCTCATCGCCGACCGGGTGGCGACTGCGGCGGTGCAGCGAGTCGGCGCCGACCTCGACGTGTGGCTGCTCCCCCCGCTCGCGTATACGAAGTCGAACGAGCATGCCTGGTCGGCGGGCACGATCTGGTTGTCGGCGACGACACTGTTGGCGGTGCTCGACGACATCGGTCGGTGCGTGGCGACCACGCCGGCCCGCAAGCTCGTGTTCTTCAACGGACACGGCGGAAACTCCGCACTGGTCGGTGTCGCCAACCGTGAGATCCGGCTCGCTCACGGTCTCATGACCTTCCTGGCGCATCCCGGCGTCCCACCCGATCAGGGCGGCGCATCACCGGCCGACGAGCTGGGCATGGGGATCCACGGCGGCACCGACGAGACCTCGATCATGCTCCACCTCGCCCCGGAACTGGTCGACATGTCGACCGCCACTCGCAACGTTCCCGAGTCGCTGGCCGACAACCGGTACGTACGATTCGGGGGTGCCGTCGGGTTCGGCTGGCTGTCGAACGATTTCGGCCCCGACGGTCACATCGGCGACCCGACCCCGGCCACCGCCGAACGCGGGGCGAAGCTCTTCGATGGGGCAGTCGAGGCCTTCAGCGAGGCGTTGGCCGAGGTCGCCCGTTTCGAATTGCCGGTGCGTTGAACATGGTCGCTGCAACGAACCTGCAGGAGCTCCGAGTCGACATGGAGCACCTCCTCGCTCGACTCGATGCGCTCGGCGAGATCGGACGCATCGACGGTCCGAACGGCGAGTGGGGCAATGCTCGCCTCGCCCTCACCGATGCCGATCGTGACGGCCGTGATCTCGTCGTCACATGGATGCGCGACCTCGGCCTCGATGTGGCGATCGACGCAATCGGCAACGTGGTGGCGACTCGGCAGGGTTCCGATCCGACACTCGCTCCGGTGATGATTGGTTCGCACATCGACACCGTTGGCACCGGTGGGCGATTCGACGGCAACCTCGGGGTGTTGGGGGGCTTGGAGGTCGTCGAGACCCTGGCACGCCACGACATCATCACGCAACGGTCGGTGCAGGTGGCGTTCTTCACCGATGAGGAGGGGGCCCGCTTCGCTCCCGACATGCTCGGGAGCCTCGTCTACGTCGGCGGGATGCCGCTCGAAGACGCACTCGACGTCGTCGCGTCCAATGACGGCGCCCGGCTGGGCGACGAACTCGAACGCATCGGCTACGCCGGACCGGTCCCGGTCCCGCACCCGGCCGCGCCGCACGCGTTCGTGGAACTCCACATCGAGCAGGGGCCGATCCTCGAAGCCGAAGGCGTGACCATCGGTGTCGTGGAGGGTGTCCAGGGCATCTCGTGGACCGAAATCACCATCGTCGGCCAGTCAGCCCACGCAGGAACGACGCCGATGCGCTTGCGCCACGACCCTGTGTATTGCGCTGGGGCGATCGCGACCTACGTGCGCGACCTCACCCGCCACCTCGGCCACGAGCAGGTCGGCACCGTCGGTCGCATCGATGTCCACCCGAACCTCACCAACGTCGTGGCGTCGCGCGTCGTGATGACCGCCGACATGCGCAACACCAACGACCGGACGCTCGTGGAGGCGGAGGCCCGTCTGGCAACCTTCCTGGAAGAACTCGCGGCCTCCGAGGGAGTCGAGATCACCACCCGGTCGTTGGCCCGCTTCGAACCCGTTTCGTTCGATCCCGACATGGTCGACCGGGTCGAGTCGACGGCGACCCGCCTCGGCTACTCCACTCGTCGCATGCCGAGCGGTGCCGGCCACGATGCGCAGATGCTCTCACGCGTCTGTCCCACCGCGATGATTTTCACGCCGAGCGTGAACGGGTTGAGCCACAACATCGCCGAGTTCACGGAGTCGAGCGACATCGAGGCCGGAGCGAACGTGCTGCTGCAGCTGGTGCTCGAACTGGCCGTATCGCCAGGTTCGGGCTCACCAGGTACTGACTGACTCGTCAGCTACGGGCCTGGGTCGCCCACTTGCCGACGACGCGGTTGCCGATCCAGCCGAAGATGGCGAAGACGACAACGCCGAACATGCATGCCAGCAGCACGGCGGCAAGGAGCTCCTCGCCACGCAGGCGCGCTGCGTACAGCTTGATGACCTGGCCGATGCCGACCTCGCCCTGCCCGAACAGGAAGTCACCAACGATCGCACCGATCACGGCGAGGCCGGCCGAGATACGCAACCCGGTGAAGATGGCCGGAAGGGCCGCCGGGAACATGAGCTTCCTCAGCCGGATCCAACGGTTGGCGTTGTGCAACGTGAACAGGTTGTGCATGCCCTGATCGGCTGAGAGCAGGCCGAACAGGCTGTTGACGAGAATCGGGAACACCGCAATGAGCACGCACACCATGACACGGGCCGTCTTGTCGTAGCCGAACCAGAATCCGATCAGCGGCACGATGGCGAGGATCGGCATCGACTGCAGGATCACCATGTACGGAAAGATCGCCCGTTCCAGCAGCTTCGACTGGCTCATGATGATTGCGAGGCCGAGGCCGATGATGGTGGCCACGATCAGCCCGATGATGGCGATCTGGGCCGTGTTCCACAGTGAGGTGAGCATCTCCGACAGGTTGTCCCAGGTGAAGAAGCCGACCCGAGCCACCTCGTGGGGTGGTTTGAGGAGGAAACGTCGGCTTTCGGAGAGCACGCCGTAGCTGATGAAGTTCCACACGGCCAGGATGATGACGCCGGCCACGAGTGGAGGAACGATGACGCTCCACACCGACTCACGCTTGGTGGCGTGGACGCCCGACATCGTGCCGAGCGTGGTCACATAGCCCGGGAGGACCTCGTGTTCGGCTTCGGCCTCGGTGATGTTGTGCACTTCGTCGGTGCCGTGCACGTTGCTTTTCAGATCGCTCATGAGTGTGCTCCTCGCAGCGTTTGGCTGATCTCACCGCTGATCCGTGCGAACTCGGCGTCGAATCGCAGATCGGGTGATCTCGGATAGTCGAAGGGGATCTCGAACTCGGCAACGATGCGGCCAGGTCGGGCGGACATCACCAGCACCTTGGTGGAGAGGAAGACCGCCTCACTGATCGAGTGCGTGATGAACAGTCCGGCGAACTTTTCACGCTGGAAGAGCGCAAGGGTCTCTTCGTTGAGGTGCTCCCGCGTGATTTCATCGACCGCACCGAACGGCTCGTCGAAGAGGAACACCGGAGGTTCGAGCGTCAGGGTGCGGGCCAACGACGCCCGCATCCGCATGCCACCCGAAAGCGAGTTCGGATAGTGGTCTTCGAAACCGCCGAGCCCGACCAACTCGATCGCCTCGGCAGTACGCGTGGCCCGCTCGGCCTTCGGGAAGCCGTGGAGTTCGGTGAGGAGCTCGACGTTCTGGCGGACGGTTCGCCATGGGAGCAGGGTTGCGTCCTGGAAGACGTATCCGATTCGCGAGCGGTCGATGACGACCTCTCCGTCGCTCTGCCCCAGCAGTCCCGACGCGATCTTGAGGAGTGTGGACTTCCCGCACCCCGATGGTCCCACGATGGTGACGAACTCGTTGGCGTGCACGTCGAACGACACGTTGTCGATCGCATGTGTGCCATCGGGGAACATCATCGAGATGTTCCGGAAGCCAAGCGCGACGGCATCGACGTTCGTTGGGGCCTCGGCCGTTGGTGTGTCGGTCATGCAGTTGCTGACAGTAACACCGGACATCCCCACCGATTTCGCTCGGTGTTTCAGGTAACAGAGCGTTCACATGCATTGCGGCGGAGGCCCTCTGCGCGGTGCCGTAGGCTGCGATCTGTTCCGACCGGAACATCCAACCAAGGGGAGAGCGAATGAAGTCAAGCAGAATTGTGAAACTCGCGTCGGTGCCCGTGGCACTGGCGCTCGTGATGGCAGCGTGTGGTTCTGACGAGGATGCCTCGTCGACGAGCGACGCGACCGAGAGCACTGAAGCTGCCGATGGCGGCGGCGAAGCCACGGCCGAAGGTGCACTTGCCGGTGTGTGTCCCGACCCGATGGTCATCCAGACCGACTGGTTCCCGGAAGCCGAGCACGGCGCCCTGTACGAGATGGTCGGTGAGGACTACGTCGTCGACATCGAGAAGAAGACGGTCACCGGCCCGCTCGTGGCCGGCGGCGTCGACACCGGCATCGCCATCGAGGTTCGCACCGGCGGCCCGGCTATCGGCTTTTCGCCGGTACACAGCCAGATGTACGCCGACGAGTCGATCGTGATGGGCTACACCAGCCTCGATGGTTCGGCGACCTTCTTCGAGGATCAACCGACGATCTCCGTGATCGCACCGCTGGAGAAGAACCCGCAGATCGTGATGTGGGACCCCGAGACCTATCCCGATGTCGAGACGATCGGCGACCTGAGCACCGAGGGT
>DASQFE010000049.1:0-1902 GCA_035633295.1 Ilumatobacteraceae bacterium
GACCTGGTACCGGGAGATCGAGCGGGGCACGCTGGTGCAGGTCCATCCCGGGGTCGCACGACTCGTCGGAACTCCCGACTCGCCCGAACAGCGGATCATCGCCGGTGTGTTCGCCATGCGCGAGCCCGCCCTCGCCTCGCATCGCTCCGCCGCCCGCCTCTGGGGGGTTCCCCGCCCTGATGATGACCCGGTCGACGTGCTCCTCACCGGCGCGCGACGCGACCTCCGGCTCGATGGTGTCGTCATTCACCGGACCACCGACCTGGCGCATCTGACTCCGCAGCGCCAGTACGGGATTCCGTGCACCAACATCCTGCGCACGGTGATCGACCTCGGGGCGGTCGACCTGCCGGGTGTGAACGCCGCGGTCGGGCACGCTGTCACTCACCGACTCGCTTCGCTGCAGGCGATCGAGGCGGCCGCCGGCGAGCACGCCCGACGGGGACGTGGCGGAATTGTCGCCGTTCGCGATGCGATCGCCGACTGGTCGATCGACGACAAGCCGGCGGACTCGATCCTCGAGGTGGTGATGAAGCGACTGATCGACCGATTCGATCTTCCGGCCGTCGAGTTCCATCCGGTGATCGGGGGTTACGAGGTCGATTTCCGGGTGATCGACTCGCCCGTGATCCTCGAGTGTGACGGCTGGGCCTTTCACGGGCTCCACCGGGCGAACTTCGAACGCGACCGTGACCGAGACGCAGATCTCATGGCGCAGGGATGGATCATCGTCCGCTTCACGTATCGGGCGGTCACCAACCGGCCAAAGGCGACCGCTGATCGGATTCGAGCTGCCTGCGACCGGTGGAGCCGGGCCGAGTTCGGCGTGGCGCCAAGCCCTCCCGACGCGGCCTGACCTGCGGTTCGAGGCGCATTCACCGTTCCGAGCGGAATGTGTCTCAGCGCCTGAGACGTAATCCGCACAGAAATGGTCAGTCGTCGGGGCGGGCGTTGAGGTACGCCTGGCCGTCGTCGCAACTCTCCGCCAGCGGGCACCAGCGGCACGTCACGCCGGGGCGGCGCACCGGCGGGCGGCCCTCGGACTGCAACTCGACGATGGCGTTGATCCCATCGAGCGTTCGGCGCACCGACGTGCGCAGGAGCCGCTCACTCACGTCTTCGGCCTGGGCCTCGGCGGCGTCGAGATAGAACGTGGCCAGCTTGCGGGGCGGCACCGACCGCACGAGCGTCTCGAGGAGCGCGTAGAACCCGAGGTCCTGGCGGTGCTTCACGTTCGGCCGGCCCGTCTTCAGGTCGATGATCACCTTGCTGCTCTCACTGCCCCGCGGGCGACCCATCACCAGGTCGACCTTGCCCGACAGCACGATCGGGCCATCGTTGGGCCAGCGAATCGACGACTCGGTCATCGGGTTCGACCGTTTGTCGAGCGGCGGGAAGCACTCCATGAACTTCGTCAGCCGCTCGACCGACTGGCCTCGCAGGTCGGCCTCGTCGGCGGGGGAGAGGGCGGCGATCCACTGGCCGATGCCACGCTCCTCGTCGGCCAGGCGGGCCATTGCCTCATCGACCAGATCGGTCGGGTTCGGCTCGCCCCGCCACGACAGCGTGAGTTGGATCGCCCGGTGCGCCACCTGGCCCTTCGCCGTGGCCGGCCGCCACTCGAAATCGTCGGGGACCAGATGGAACTCCTCGCAGTCGAGCACCGTCGACAGCTTGTGCTTGGAGATGAACACGTCCTGGTTCGGCTGGAGGCGCTCGGTGAACTCGTCGAGGGCGGCGAGCATCTCGGTGCGGATGTCGGCAACCAGGTCGGGATCGAACACGAGCGGCTCGCCGGAGCGACGTAGCGCCTCGAGCGTCTTGAGCTGCGTCGGCGTCAGGCTGTCCGTGCCACTCGTCGCGGTGTCGCCTGCCGCCTCCTCGCTCACCGCCCCGACTGTA
>DASQFE010000050.1:0-3653 GCA_035633295.1 Ilumatobacteraceae bacterium
CGTACTCGATGTACGGCGAGGACAACCTCGACCACATCGTGGTGGCCCGCGCCGTCGACGAGTCGTTCTGGACGAGCCAGTTCGACCTGCACCATCCCGAGCACTTCTCGCCTGATGCTCCGGGTGGCGGCTTGGCACCGCACGGCTGCTTCGAACGGTGGTACTTCGGGCGCCGGGTGATCGACGTCACCGACATCGTCGACATTTCGGCCACACTCGACCGCAAGATCGAGGCGGGCTGCTGCCACCGCACGATGATGCTCAACTTCTTCAACCAGCTGCGGATGCAGGCCGACACCGGCGGCTGGACGATCCCGGCGGTCGATGAGGCGCTCGCCGCCAGTTCGATCGACGAGTTACTCCCGCTGTTGTTGCGTTCGGCGAGTGAGGGGCTCGGCGCCAAGTTCGGCCTCGGCGCTGCGGAGGAGTTCCGCGTCGTCACCTTCGGCGGCATGCAAGGCCTCCTCGAGGCTTACGGCCGGCGGCACTGACGCGGCCGCGACGTCACGGCGACTGCCCGTCGGATCGGTCTGGGCGGAATACGTCGCACCTGCTGAGACCCATTCCGCCAAGAAACGTTCCGGCGCCGCGCGCAAAGAAACTCGCACCGAACGCGACGTCGACGAGATTGTCGGCGTCCGTCGAGTGGCGCAGCGTGCTCGGTCGCAGCCCCGCCGCACTCCCCGTCACCGTTCGACACTGAGCGTTACATCTGGGGTCTGACCCCGGATGTAACACTCAGATTGGTGGGCGGCGGTGGGCCCAGGGGGCGGCGGTTTCGAGTTGGCTCGCGACCTGAATGAGGAGGTCTTCGCGGCCGTAGGCGGCCACGAGTTGCACCCCGATGGGCAGTCCGGCCTCGTTCCAGTGCAGCGGCAGGTTGATGGCCGGCTGGCCGGTGGCATTGAACTGCGGTGTGAACGCCACGAACTGGCCTGCCCGGATCGACGGTGCCATCGGGTTGTCGGGAGAGATCCCGTCGTCGGCGTCGTACAGCGCTCCGATCGGCAACGGTGGCGCAGCGAGCGTCGGCGTGAGCAGGAGATCCCATCCATCTGCCCACCACTGTTGCACCTTGCGCCGGTACTGCCCGACTGCGGCGAGCGCGATGGCGTACTGCGTTGCCGACAGATTGCCGGCGTACTCGCCCTGCGCCCAGTTGACCGGCTCGATGTCGTCGGCGGTCATTGCCCGCCCGATGGTGGTGCCGAGTGCTTCGATCCCGACGGCCATCAACGTCGCCCACATCGCCGCGAACCGACGAGGGAACTCGCGGTCTTCGAGGATCGGCGGATGCCCGAGCGACACATCGTGGCCCAGCCCTTCGAGCAGGGCCGCGGCGCTGCGGACCGCCTCGACGCAGTCGCCGTGGAGCGCCCCGCCGGTGGGATGCGAATCGAGCAATCCGATTCGCAGACGACCTGGATCGACACCCAACTCCTCCACGTAGGGGCGACTCGGCGGGGCGGCGATCACCGTGTCGCCTACGCCCGGCCCGTGCACGGCGTCGAGCAGGCGGGCGGTGTCACGCACACTGCGGCTGACGCAGAGCTGGGTGCTCAGGCCCGATTCGTCGCGCTCTGGCCCCATCGAGATGCGGCCCTGCGTCGGCTTCAATCCAACGAGGCCGGAACATGAGGCGGGGATGCGGATCGAGCCGCCGCCATCGCTGGCATGGGCGATCGGCACCATTCCTGCGGCTACGGCGGCCGCGGCACCACCGCTCGATCCACCCGGGGTGTGGCCGGTGTTCCAGGGGTTGCGGGTCGGCCCGTATGCAATCGGTTCGGTGACGGGGAGACTTCCGAATTCGGGGCTGTTCGTGCGTCCGAGTGTGATCAGCCCGGCATCGCGGAATCGTTCCATCAGAGAGGAGTCGTGCTTGGAGAGCGGCTGGGCATCGAGGGCGGCGCGATTGCCCGACGTGAGCGGCATCCCTGCGGCATGGATGCCGAGGTCCTTGATGAGAAATGGCACACCGGCAAACGGTGTGGAGCGGCGTTCGGACAGCAACGGGAGTCCGTCGAACGCGGCTGCCTGGGCGCGAGCCCGGTCGAACCAGCGCATGATCACGGCATTGATGTCACCGTCGAGCCGTTCGATGCGTTCGATCGCGGCATCGATCAGTTCGGTCGATGTCGCCTCGTTGGTGGCGATCAGTTCGGCCTGTGCGGTGGCGTCGAGCCACTGCGTATCGTCAGCGTTGTTCCCCATGCGCACGTGTTATCACGTCCGCCCCGCCGACTGGGGAGCGGACCGCCCGGTCAGGCGACGCTGCCCTTGGCGAACTTCTTGATCGCCCACGATCCGAGGGCGACCACGATGATGGCGCCGATGACTGCGCCGATGATGCCGCCCCAGTCGAACTTGTCGGAATCACCGATTCCGAGCAGGCCGGTGAAGATCCAGTAGCCGACCAGCGCCCCGATCAGCCCCAGCACGGTGGAGGCCAACCACGACTTCCAGCCGCTCATCGCACGGAAGGCATCGTTGGGCACGAGCGCCCGCCCGATCACCCCGCACACGAATCCCAGTAGCACGATTGCGATCAGACTTCCGATGTCCATGAGCCCTCCGGTATCCGTCTGGATAAGTCGATGCTGCAGAGTCTTGCAGACGAACGTTCAGTGGAATGTCTATGTTCGTCCATCTGCTCGTCATCCGGAGTTCATGTCGGCTCCGTACTCTTTACATCGATCCCACCTGGTGAGCCTCGGCCGACCTCCCCCCTCCGGCCGACGGCTCCCAGGCTGGGATCGAGCAGCTCTCGTCTCGGCGGGCTGACTGTGAGCTTGTGGATGCCACACTGAGCGCATGGCGACCCAGAGGATCCATGACATCGAGTTCAGCGAGCTCATGCAACTGGAGCCGCATGGACCCGACACGTACGTCGGCATCGCTGCTCGCTACCCGTGGGGAGGACGGCTCTTCGGTGGACAGGTCGTTGCGCAGGCGCTGCGGGCAGCCTCGTTGACGGTTCCGGCCGATCGGCCGGCGCACTCGTTGCACTCCTACTTCATCCGGGCGGGCAGTAACGAGGAACCGATCCGCTACGAGGTCGAGCGTTTACGCGATGGCCGATCGTTCAGCACTCGTCAAGTCGTTGCCCGCCAGTCGGGCGGCGCGATCCTCAACCTGTCGGTGTCGTTCCAAGTGGTCGAGGACGAGGTCGACGCCCCGATCGCCGTCCTCCCGCCCGAGCTCCCGTGGTACGACGACCCGACGCTCCCCGATCACTCGTGGGCGGGGTTACTCGAGCGCAAGGCGACGTTTCTCGCCGACGGCACGATGGGCTACTGGATCCGCCTCAACGCAGAGATGGGCGACGATCCAGCGGATCATCAATGCGCGTTGGCGTTCATGTCAGACGCTGCCCCGTCGCGTGCCGCTCGCCTGCCGCATCCCGACGCCGCGGGCGACAGCGGTGACCGACGCCTGTTCCGGGGAGCGAGCCTCGATCATTCGGTGTGGTTCCAGCGGCCGACCGATCCGTCGCAGTGGCACTGGTTCGACACGCGCTCGCACGGTTTGAACGGCGGCCGCGGGTTGGTGACGGGCGACGTGATCCGCGCCGATGGGCTGCACGCTGCGACCATCGCCCAGGAGGTGCTGGTGCGCCGGGTTCGGGAGATGAATCCGCCAACGTGACCTTC
>DASQFE010000051.1:0-12422 GCA_035633295.1 Ilumatobacteraceae bacterium
AACAGCCATCACCAATTCACCGAGCGTCGACGGACGCCGGGGGTCGCCCCACGAGAAGTTGTCGAGCAGCGCCACCCGATCGGGGTCGGCGCCGACGGCGACGACATTGCGCATCGCTTCGTCGACCACGGCGTAGGCCATTGCCTCGGGATCGTGCAGGCCGTACCACGGATTGACGCCGATACCGATCGCGATGCCGTCGGTTGCGGATGGATCGGCGAGGACCACGCCATCGGCGGGGCCATCGGCGGCCACGCCGACAAGCGGTCGCACCACTGTGGATCCCAGGACTTCGTGGTCGTACCGATGGATCGTGCCGGCCTTCGAGGCGATGTTGGGATGCGACAGCAGCGCGAGCAGGGTGGTGGCGGGATCGGTGACGGTGCGGGTGGTGCGGTCGGTGCGGTTCGGGGTCGGCAACTCTGCCTGCATGTGCCGCTGCGGGCGGCCATCGTGGAGGAAGGCGGTGTCGATGTCGACGACCATGTCACCGCCGTGACGTACGACGAGCTGGCCGTCGCCCGTGAACGATCCGATGTCGGCGACGCCAACGCCAACCCGGACGCACCGCTGTGTGAGGGAATCGAGATGCTCCGGCGGTACCGCCACCACCATGCGCTCCTGGGCCTCGGAGAGCCACACCTCCCAGGGCTCGAGCCCTGGGTACTTGCGTGGAACGAGGTCGAGCTCAACCTCGGCTCCGACCCCCTCGGCCATCTCGCCGATCGCCGACGAGAGCCCGCCCGCACCACAGTCGGTGATTGCCGAATACAGGTCCTCGGCGCCGATCAGCGCGTCGATCAGGAGCTTCTCGACGATCGGATCACCGATCTGCACGCTGGCGCCGGCGACCTCGCCGGTGGTGGCATCCATGGTCGCCGACGAGAAGGTGGCGCCGCGGATGCCGTCGCGCCCCGTGGCGCCCCCCAGCACGACGACACGGTCGCCGGGAAACGGTCCGGTGTGCAGTGGGCGCGCCACCGCGGTGCCGATACACCCGGCGAAGACGAGCGGATTCGTGGTGTACGCCGGGTCGTAGAGGATCGCACCGGCAACGGTCGGCAAACCGATCTTGTTGCCGTAGTCGGCCACACCGTCGATGACGCCGTCTCTGATACGACGCGGGTGGAGCGCTCCGTCCGGGAGATCGGCCAACGGCAACTCCGGGGGACCGAAGCACAGAATGTCGGTGACGGCGATTGGCCGGTGGGCGATACCCAACACGTCGCGGATCACGCCACCGACGCCCGTATTGGCGCCGCCGAAGGGCTCGACCGCCGACGGATGGTTGTGCGTCTCGGCCTTGAGCGCAATCGTGGTGCCCTCGGTGAACTCGATCACACCCGCGTTGCCGACGAAGGCCGACCGCACGAACCCGGCATCGATCGAGTCGGTGCAGTCACGAAGCTGAACGAGCAGCGGATCGATCGTACGGTCGCCGCCGTTGCCGTCGGTGACATCGATGATCGCCCGAAACGTCTTGTGAGCGCAGTGTTCGCTCCAGGTCTGGGCCAGCACTTCGATCTCGACGTCGGTGATGTCGCGGCCGAGTCGCTCGTACTGGTTGCGGATCGCGTGCAGCTCCTCGATGTCCAGGTACAGCGATCGAGCTTCATTGAGGTCGCGGAGTCCTGCGTCGTCGAGGTTGCGAATCACGATGATCTCGGCAGTCGCGCTCGATGGGGTGTTGTCGACGTACGGCGGCTCGATCGTTCCCTGGCACCACCGTTCGATCACGGGGTTGGCCACCAACCGCCGGACCAGATCGTCTGCGATATCGGGCTCCACAGCATCGCCGAACTCCACTCGCCGACCGGTGGCTGCGGCCTCGGCGTCGACTCCGAGCTGGCCGGCAGCGTGCCTGAGCGCGTCGGCCGCAGTGTCGGTCACACCGGGCAGGAAGGTGATCTCCACCCCATCGCCCGTGGGGAGGTCCCAGCTGCCATGTTGCAGTAGAGGGTCGACGAGTACGCCATGCAGTCGGCCGAGGTCAGTGGCATCGAGTTCCCCAGTGATGAAGACGATGTCGGCGACCTCGACTGGCTCCGGCGCCCGGATTCCGACTGCATGGGCCGCGGCGCTGATCGCCACGGCTCGGGGGTCCCGGTCGAGCGTGCGAATGGTCAGTCGATGCCGGGTGGCCACTGGCGCGACCCTACGGATCGCGCCGTAGAGGCCCGTTGCGATTGTACGAAATGTCTACGCCGGCGCCCTCAGTCGGGCAGGTCAGATGCCGAGTCTGAACATCGACGAGGCGGTCAGTGATTGCACCATGTCTTCGGTGGGGAAGACCGGCTGCCACGCTTCGGCCGACAGCGACGTGATCGTGATCGTCTCGGCGCCGAGTTCGGCGGGCATGATCGACTTGCGAACGATGCCGGCATCGTCGATCCAGAGTTCGACGCTGAGTGTCTCATCCGCGTCGGAACCCGGTTGCAGGACGATGCCGGGCGACAGAGTCGCTTGCGGGGCGGGAGGTGGCGGCGCAACGGTCCCGTCAGCAGGCGGCGGGGGAGTCGCCGGCACCGCCGTTGCCAGCGTGATTGCGGCAGGGTCGATCGTGACGAGCAGTCGGGTCGTCGCTTCGGCGCCGACAGATGACTCGGTCGCCCGATCGATGACAGCCAAGTCCCTGATGGGCTGCGGAAGGACCTGGTCGAGGGAGCGGATCCACCGACTGATCCCGAGCTCTGAGCCGATCGGGAATTGCCCGCGTTCGAGCCGGTACCAGGTCGGCTCGTCGACGCGGCGGACGAAGGCCGTGTCCCAGAGTGTCAGCATCTCGAGGTCGGCGCCTTCGTTGCGCTGAATGATCACCCGAGAAACTCCGGTTTCGAAGTCGGTTGTCACCTCGAACGTCTGCGGGCCCTGCAGCGCGTCCGGGCGCTCGACGAGGAACGTCGCGGTCCTGATCGGGTCGATGGCCTTGGCCGGTGTCGGGAACTCGCGTGCGACAGCCGGTTCGTCGATGGAGTCGTTGCCGGTCAGCTTCATGAGATCGGATCCGTATGTGTACCCGGCGTAGGCGATGCCGCCGATCGTGGCAAGCACGATCAACCAACTGAACTTTCGTCGCGCCGAACCGCTCTTCTTCCTGGGTGCCGGCTTCGGCGTCGGTGACCACTGATCGTTCATCGACGTCGCAAACTGGTTTGCTTCCAGAGCGATTGGTGGTCGCGGCACGGCCGCTGGCACCTGAGGGAGCATCGGGGTTGCCTGATTGATCTGATTCGGTGGTCGCACGAAGTGTGAAGGCACCGGTGGTGGAGGCGGGTAGCCATCGACCCCGGGGATTCCGGCCGGCGACGCCTGGAGTTCCTTGGTGTCCTGCATGGTGAATGTGTCATCGGTCGAAGTTGACGCGCTCTTGAATACCAGGTCTCTCGTAGCCTGTCGGGGTGGCTGGGCCGTGGATCGTGGTGGGTGCCGGAACCGCGGGGTGCGTGGTCGCCGCGCGTCTTTCCGAGGATCCCGACCGTCACGTCATGCTGTTGGAGTCGGGCCCTGATCTGGCGGAGGGGGCGGTGCCCCCGGAAATCGACGCCGACAGCTTCTTCGGGGCGGCCGATCTGCCTGATCGTAACGATGGTGGCGTACAGGCAACCCGAACTGCTGGAGGCGCGGTGCGGCCATACCGTCGGGGCCGGGGCCTCGGTGGTTCGTCGGTGGTCAACGCGATGGTCGCCCTGCGTGGTGACTCGAACCTCTATCGATCGTGGGGGTGGGATGATGTCGACGCAGCCTGGTCGGCGATGACGCTTCCCGAGGAACTGCCGAACGAGAGCGACCTCGGCCCGATCGATCGCGCCCTCATGGCGGCCGCCGCGGACGCACGACGCGTTCCACTCACTCGCCGTGACGGTCGCCGGATCACCTCAGCTGAGGCGTACCTCTGGCCCGCACGGACTCGTCCGAATCTGGCGGTTCGAGTCGATGTCACCGTCGAACGCGTGGTGCTCGACGGTCGCCGTGCGGTCGGTGTCGTTCTGTCGACCGGTGAGGAGATCTCGGCCGAGCGCGTCGTCCTCTCGGCTGGTGCGATCCGGACACCGGCGCTGCTGTTGCGTTCAGGGTTCGACACGCCTGGGATCGGCCGGTGCCTTCAGGACCACCCGTCGGCACCGTTGACGTTGGCGCTTCGCGATGGAGTTCCGGCCGATCCTGCGGGGCTGGTCATCGGGACCTTTTGCCAACGCAACGGTGTTCAGTTTCTCCCGATGAACCATCTCGGCGCAGATGCGCCCCACCTCGGAATGATGCTGGTGACCCTGTTGGCTCCTCGCAGTCGGTCCGGCACGGTTCGGCTCGATCCGCTGGGGGAGCCCCTCGTCGACTTCGCACTGCTCGCTGATCCAGGTGATCTCAGGGCGCTCGGCAAGGGGGTGGCTGAGGCGGTGAGCATGCTCGCAACGGCTCCGTTTGCAGAGGTCGTCGATCAGGTGTACGTCGATGACTCGGGCACCACCATCGACGCGCTGGGCGATGTCGCATCCATCGAACGATGGCTCCCGACGGCGCTCGGCGACTGTCTGCATGCATCGGGCAGCTGCGCCATGGGCTCCGTCGTGGATGCTGACGGTGCATTGGTCGGCTACGAGTCGGTGTACATCTGCGATGCATCGGTGTTCCCCTCGATACCGGATGCGAACACGCACCTCCCCACGACGATGCTGGCAGAGCGGCTGACCGCCCGCTGGTGCAGACGCCACCCGTGACAAGATGATGCAATGACCGCGACGGACTACACCCTGGGTCTGCATGAACTGGGCAATGGCTGTTTTGCCTACCTTCAACCAGATGGTGGCTGGGGATGGAGCAACGCCGGTCTGATCGTCGGCGAGGGGGAATCGCTGCTCGTCGACACCCTCTTCGACCTCGATCTGACGTCGGCGATGCTCGACGCAATGGCTCCGGTCATGGCGAGCGCACCGATCGACACGGTGGTGAACACCCACGCCAACGGCGACCACTGCTACGGCAACGCCGAAGTAGTCCGTCGACGGCCCGACGTCGAGATCGTGGCATCAACTGCGACCGCCCATGAGATGGTGGATGTGCCGCCGGCCATGCTGGCAGCGTTGAATCAGGCCCCGGGTGAGGTGGGGGAACTCTTCCGTTCGTTCTTCGGTGACTTCCACTTCGACGGCATCGAACTCGTTGTGCCGACCACGACGTTTGATCGCCGGCTCGACGTCGAGGTCGGCGGTCGCCTCGTGGAACTGATCGAAGTCGGTCCTGCTCACACCTCGGGCGACACGATCGTGCACGTGCCCGACGCGAGCACGATCTACACCGGCGACATCTTGTTCATCGGCGCAACGCCGATCGTCTGGGCGGGCCCGCTGTCGAACTGGGTGGCGGCATGCGACCTGATGCTGGCGCTCGACGTCGATACTGTCGTTCCCGGGCACGGACCGCTCACCGACACCGCAGGAATCGCGGCGGTGCGCGACTACCTGAGCTTCGTCGACGCCGAGGCAACCGAGCGTCAGGCGGCGGGCATGGATGCGTTCGATGCCGCACGCGACATCAGTCGGTTGCTCGACGTCGACGAACGGTTCCACGAGTGGGGCGAGTTCGGTCGGATTGCGGTCAACGTGGAAACGATCTACCGCACGCTCGACCCGGCGCATTCGACACCGGACGTCGTCGAGCAGTTCCGCCGCATGGCGGAACTCGAACGCAGCTGATCAGATGACGAACCCCAGGCGCCAGGTTGATGTGGTGGTGATCGGCGACGGCCCGGCCGGCAGCGCGCTTGCGTGTGCCTGCCGCACGCGGGGTGTCGAGGTCGTGCTCATCGGCCCGGACGATGAGTGGAATGCGACGTACAGCACGTGGATCGATGACGTTCGGGGTGTCGAGGCCATCGGCGATGACGTCGATGGCGTTCTCGGACAACGCGTCGAGACCATCGCCGTGCACACCGCACACTCCGTGGAGATCGCCAGACCCTATGGCGTCTTCGAGAACGGATTGCTGCGAGCCCGTCTTCGTGAGGGGGTCGATCACATCTCGGGCAAGGTGGTCGACGTTCGCTCGCCGGCCGGCGACCGTCATCGTGTGGTGCTGGCCGACGGATCCGAACTGCGGGCGCGACTTGTCGTCGATACGAGTGGCTGGCCCTCGTCATTCGCCCGTCTCGCCGGGACGACGCCGCCGGCATGGCAGACCGCGATTGGTGTGGTGCTGACGGAATCACCGACGGGCGACCTCGCTCGCCCCACGCTGATGGACTTTCGCTCCGTGAGCAGCGCAGGCGGCGATGGCCGTCCATCATCGATCGGTCCGAGCGGCGTGACGACGTTCTGTTACGCGTTGCCTGTTCGCGACGGATGGTTGGTCGAGGAAACCGTGCTCGCAGCGCGGCCCGCGGTCGAGCCGATCGCGCTGCTCGCGAGGTTGGCCGCTCGGCTCGGGCGGCATCCCGACGACGTGCTCGCCGACTCTGTACGAACTGAGTACGTGCGAATTCCGCTCGGTGGGAGTCGACCGGGCGTCGACGAGCCCGTCGTCGCCTTCGGGGCCGCAGCGGGATATGTCCACGCAGCGACTGGTTTCAGCGTCGCATCGTCGCTGCGAGCTGCGCCACGCGTTGCGGCGGCTATCGGTGCCGCGCTGGAGTCATCGGCGTCCGTCGCCGATTCTTCGATGGTGGGCGAGGCCGTTTGGCCGGCTGCGTTCCGGCGCAGCCGAGTACTGCACGACTACGGGCTCGAGCTGCTGCTGCGACTCGACGACGACGAGGTACGGGCGTTCTTCGGTGCCTTCTTCGCGCTGCCCGTCGAGCAGTGGCGGGGCTACATGCGTATCGACACGCCACCGTCGGAGGTGGCTGCGGTGATGACGAAGCTGTTCAGGGCGTCGTCGTGGTCGATGAGGCGTCGACTGATGTCGGGGAATCCGACGACGTTTGCACGGCTTCTGCGTCCGTGACGTCGAGATCGCGACGTCGATGTGTGGCGATCGAACGTCGCACCGCGAACACCCATCCGATGAGCACGGCCACAGCGAAAATGAGCCACTGGACGGCGTAGGAAAGATGCGGGCCGTCACTCAGCGTCGGCGGCGGGACCGGTACGGGATCGGTCGCATCGATGTTCGGAATCGTGCCGATCAGGTCGAGATACACCGGGGCCAATTCGCCGGGAAGCTGATCACCGAGGCGCTCGAGATCGATCCGTCGGACCTCGGTCAGTACCCCGTCCGTCGCATCGGTCAACTCCCCGCGCTGGCGGGCCGGTGCCAGACGGATCCGGCCGAGGACGTCGATCTCGCCTGAGGGTGGCGAGGCAACCTCGTCGCCGAGCGGAACGAATCCACGGTTGATCACGATGGTGGTGCCACCGTCGACCAATGCTGCGAGGACGTTGTCGCCGGCCAACCCGTCCTGTGATCGGTTGAACCAGATGACCTGATCTGGCAGGTATTCGCCGGTCACGGTGACTTGCCGCCATTCGACGGACCCGGGATCTGTACGAGCCACTGCAAGGAGTTCGTTGAACGGGACAGGCGGCTCGTCGATTCGTTCCGTGACGGTGGCATTGAATGCCTGGCGCTCATCGAGGCGTTGGAGCTGCCAGAAGGCGAGCCAGATCATGAGGGCGATCGAGCCGAACACCAAGAGGTGGAAGGCGATCCATTTCGGACCCAGCAGGAAGGTGCGGCTCGACCCGGACATCTCGGGGCCGACGGTAGCGGCCGCCCAGCACTACCGTGCGTCGGGATGAGCCCTGACGACATCACCGCAGCATGGTTGTCCTCGGTCCTCGGCGGTGAGATCCGTTCCGTGGAGGCGCGCCCGGTCGGCGACGGGCATGTCAGTACCACCGTTCGACTGTCACTTGCCACCGACGACCCCGCGATGCCGGAGTCGATCATCGCCAAGGTGCCCGCCGAGGACGAGCGGAGCCGAGTGCTGGCGGCGTCGGTTCGCAGCTACGAGCGCGAGGTGAAGTTCTTCCGTGAACTGGCGGCCACGGTCGACATCCGCATGCCGCACTGTCACCACGCCGAATGGGACCCTGCGACCAACGACTACGTCGTGTTGCTCGAAGACATGTCGCCGGCCGAACAGGGCGACCAACTCGCCGGCTGCTCGATCGACCGGGCCGACCTTGCCGTCCGCGAGCTGGCCAGATTGCACGGCCCTCGATGGAATGACCCCACACTTTCCGACGTCGACTGGCTGTCGGGCAACGAACCGGCCGCGGGCGCCGACGTGTACGCAATGATGTGGGCATTGGTGTTCCCCGGTTTCTCCGCCACCTATGAGCGGTACCTCACCGCAGAGATGCTCGACCTGGCCGAGCGTTTCGGTGAGCAGATCGGCGCCTTCATCGCAGGACGGGCCCGCCCATTCTCGCTGGTGCACACCGACTATCGCCTCGACAACATGCTGTTCGGAACCGACGCCGGCACTCCACCGATCACGGTGGTCGATTGGGGTTCGCCTGCTCATGGCATGCCGATCACCGACCTGTCGTACTTCAGCGGGGCCGGGATGCTCATCGACGACCGCCGCACCCACGAGCGCGATCTGGTCGCCACCTATGCCGATGCGATCGGCGAGTACGACGTCGACATCGACCGCGACTGGCTGTGGGAGCAGTACCGGCGTGAGGCCTTCCACGGCGTGTTGATCACGGCGATGACCTCGCAGATGGTGACCATGAACGACCGCAGCCTCGACATGTTCGGTGCAATGGCCTCCCGGCATCTCCAGCACGCACTCGACCTCGACTCCCTGTCGCTCATCTGACTGCGCTCTGGATGAACGTCAGATGGACACGAGACGAACTGTGGATGGATCCTGAGCGACGGTGACCGTCGCTGCGCGATGATCCGGCCGTGACAATCAAAGGAGTATTCCGAGGCGCGAGCCAGACACGATCGTTGGCCGCCGGCGAGGTGTTGTTCAGCGTCGGCGACGCCGGGGCCGAGATGTACGGGGTGATCTCCGGCGGAGTGGAACTCCGTCGCGGTGATCAGGTGGTGCAACGGGTTGGCCCGGAGGGCACGTTCGGCGAACTCGCGATCATCGACGCCGGACCACGCACCCTCACCGCAGTGGCCGTCTGGCCGACCGAGATCGCCGTCATCGGACGCCGAGACTTCCTGTTCCTCGTCGGCGAGACTCCGACGTTTGCGATCGACGTCATGCGGTCGATGGCCCATCTCGTCAGGGAACTCAGCACCGATACCTGAACTGTTGCGATCGTTCGCTTGTCGGTCGGACTCCAGATGACACACTGGTGCAATGGAGTTGCCGGACTTTCACATCCCGCACGCCGAGAAGATCGAGTGGATGATCGAGACGACGGGATGGGCGCTGGAGCCGATTGCCGCCGACGTCGACGCTGAACCACCCACACCCGGCTACGCCTACTCGATCGGGATGCCAGCAGCAGTCGGCTTTGCCGACGTTGCCGTCTTCGGGCTGACTCCGGTTGCCGCCAACGGACTCGTCACGCTCGTTGCCGACGCGTGTCGCGGCGGTACCGAGATTCCGCTCGGTGTCGAATTGGTCGGGTTGCTCGACAACGATCTGCGCTGCATGTTCGCACCGATCGATCTCGACCGGTGGGGGCCGTGGTTCTCGACTGCGTTGGCCTGGTACCGAGGAGCTCCGTTCGAGATCGTCCAACTGCTGTACCCGGACCGCAACGGGTTCCTGCCGTACGAACCTGGATTCGAACAACGCATGACGTTCGCCCAGCCGGTCATCGGTACCGTGTCAAGCCCGTGAGTAACGCCAGCCCTCTCCCCGTGACCGGCGCCTGGGGGCCGGGCGCCGAGCCAGGGCATCGCCAGTTCTTCACGTTCGCGACCGACCGGCGGTTTGCGCTCGACTGTGGTGTTGCGTTGTCGGACGTCACCGTTGCCTATGAGACCTGGGGCAAACTCGATGCGGATGGCGCCAATGCCATCCTGCTGTGTCATGCCTGGACGGGCGACAGCCACGCCGCCGGACCGGCCGGACGAGGCCATCCCACGGCGGGATGGTGGGACGAAACGGTTGGGCCTGGGAGACCGATCGACACCGACCGGTACTTCGTCGTGTGCGCCAACGTGTTGGGTGGCTGTCAGGGCTCGACCGGGCCGGCATCGCCCCACCCCGTCGATGGACGCGCGTACGGATCGCGATTCCCGGTCGTGACCATCCGCGACATGGTCCGCGCACAGGCCAGGCTCATGGAGCACTTGGGTGTGCCGGTCTGGCTGGCAGTGATCGGCGGCTCGATGGGAGGCATGCAGGCGCTCGAATGGGCCGTGATGTATCCCCGTCGGGTCAGGTCACTCGTTGCGATTGCAACGTGTATGCAGGCCACGGCTCAGCAGATCGCGTGGGGGGCCATTGGCCGTCGGGCGATCCGCCTCGACCCCAAATGGCGCGGCGGTGACTACTACGACGCCGAGCCAGGTGACGGCCCGACCGAGGGGCTCGAGATTGCCCGCATGGTGGCGCAGGTGACATTCCGAAGCGACAACGTCTTCACCGACCGATTCGGGCGCGAACTCGCCGACAAGGCTGCCGTCGGCGACACCCTCGGCATGTGGCAGCGGTTCGAGGTCGAGCGCTATCTCGAGTACCACGGCCGGAAACTGGGGCTGCGGTTCGACACGAACAGCTATCTGGCCATCGGCAAGGCCATGGATCTCCACGATGTGGCACGCGGTCGCGGATCATTGGATCGGGCGATGCTGAGGGTGGTGGCACCGACCTTGGCGGTCGGGATCTGGAGCGACATGCTCTATCCGGCGTATCAGCAGCAACAGATTCATCAGATGCTCGTCGCCAACGGCGTGCCGAGCGAGTACGTCGAGATCGACTCACCGCATGGCCACGATGCGTTCCTGATCAACAGCGATCAGCTCGACGAACCGATCGAACGCTTCATTGCCGCCGTCTCCAAGTCAGCGCTCTGAGCGGATCGAGGAGCCACCGCTGTGCCCGAGGGGCTCGAAGCCGAGATCTGGCGATCGGCGATCGAGGTCATCGTTGGTCGTACCATCGAGACCGCGTGGGTCGACGAGCGTGTCGCTGCGCCGGGGTTCGGCGCTGCCATCACCGACACGACGATCACTGGTGTCAGACGGGCCGGCAAGATCGTCCTGGTCGACACCGATGGCCCGACGATCGGCCTGCACTTCGGGATGACAGGACGCGTGGTCATCGACGGTGCGGCCCCGATTGCCCGGTTGCAGTACGCGTCAGCCCGCGACGACCCCGAGTGGGATCGGCTGCGGGTGTTCGCCGGCGGTGAGATTCC
The DNA here is from genome assembly GCA_035633295.1 of Ilumatobacteraceae bacterium. Classification (GTDB taxonomy): domain Bacteria; phylum Actinomycetota; class Acidimicrobiia; order Acidimicrobiales; family Ilumatobacteraceae; genus Sva-07. The sequence continues at coordinate 11,274 of DASQFE010000051.1, forward strand.
GGCGATCAGATTCAACGACCCACGACGGCTTGGTCGTCTCAGCCTCGATCCTGACGTTTCTGCGCTCGGTGTCGACTTCACGTCGGTCACCGGCATTCGACTTGCCCGGGCCATTGCGGGGCGCCGGTCGGCCATCAAGACGGTATTGCTCGACCAGACGGTGATCGCCGGGCTCGGAAACCTGTGTGCCGACGAGGTGCTCTGGTGGGCGGGTGTCGACCCACGTCGCACGGCGGACACGCTCGACACCGCCGAGGTCGATCGATTGGCGAACACCATTCGGCGTCGCCTTGCGATCATGTTGCGCCGAGGCGGAAGCCATCGGGGCACGTTGTCGCCGGCGGTGCGCGCTCGCTGTCCTCCATGTGACCGCGATGGCGAACCGTTGCGTCGAGAAACCATCGGTGGGCGCACAGCCGTATGGTGTTCGAGGCACCAGCGGTGACAGACGCGATCCAACGAAACCGTGCTCGGAACTGGCACAATCTCCGTTCCGTGCGAGAACTCACCACTCCGTTGTCGAACGCCGTACGCGGTTCGGCGGTCGCAGTGCCGGTGGTACTTGGTGCTGATGATCCCGGTTCGACGCGGCTGGTCTATGCCATGGTGGCCGGCCTCATCGCGATCGGGCTTGTCTTCATCCTCTTGGGAATCTGGCTGGTTCGTCAGACGAGGTACGACCCACCCGTTCTCGCGCCGCTCGAGCGTATGGGCGACAAGGACTGGCGCCGTCAACGCGACCCTGCAACGCAGCGCCGTGTGCTCGACGAGGTACGTCCAGCGGGAGCGGAGCCGCTGCGCCTCGAGTCGCCACCACCGAACCTCGATGCCGAGTTCGAGCTGGCCGAGCGACCCGTGGCCCCGATGAGCGACCTGGCGCCCCCGTTGCCGGAAACGCGAACATCGACTCCTCCGGGAATCAATCGCCCCGAGCTGTTCGGGATCGTCGACGATTCCGCTGACGGCGTCGCCTAGGGTCATCGACCTGCGCCCACCTGATCAGCGCTGAGTCGATCAGCCGTGGATCTCATTGCCCGGTCCGGGAACCGGACTGCTAGATTGTGGATTCCTCGCGGACGTGGCTCAGTTGGTAGAGCGCAACCTTGCCAAGGTTGAGGTCGCCGGTTCGATCCCGGTCGTCCGCTCCAG
>DASQFE010000052.1:0-1834 GCA_035633295.1 Ilumatobacteraceae bacterium
CCCGCCGTCTCGTTGCCGAGCAGTTCGCTCGCGTAGCGCTCTTCGACGTACTGCGACAGCACGAGGACGGCGATCTCGGGGTGGACACGACGGATCTCGAGGGCCGCACGGATGCCTTCGTCGGTATGCGTCGGCGGCATGCGCACGTCAATGAGGGCGATGTCGGGTCGGGTGGATTCCACCGCGGCGATCAGGGCGTCGCCGTCGCCGACTGCGGCGACGATCTCGATGCCGGCGTCTTCGAGAATGCGGGCGACCCCGTCGCGGAGCAGGACCGAGTCGTCGGCGAGCACGGCCCGCAGCGGGACACTCGTGGCTTCGCTCACGGGGTCGGCACCGGTTTGGACACCGGGATCGGGGGAGGCAGGCCGATCGGTGAGCGGACGACGGGGATCACGGCCACCAGTGTGGTCGGGCCACCCGGTGGCGACTCCACTCGCAGGTGACCATCGACGCCCTCGACACGAGCGCGGATCCCGGCGAGGCCGGTTCCCCGGGCGGGGTCGGCCCCACCCTGGCCATCGTCGTGCACGGTGATGCGGATCGACCGAGTTGAGGTGTCGCGGTGCACCTCGACGACCCTCACCGATCCCGTCCGAGCACATGCGTGCTTGAGCACATTGGTGACGGCTTCACTGACGATGTAGTAGGCGGTTGCCGCGGTGTCGTCGGGGAGCTGACCGTCGAGTTCGACCTCGACCGAGATGGGGATCGGGGAAGATGCGACGACGGACGACAACGCCGCGTCGAGACCGCGGTCCTCGAGAACCGCCGGGTGCAGGCCGCGACCGATCACTCGAAGCTCACCAATCGCACCGCGGACCTTGACGAGTGCCTCGTCGAGCAACGCCTTGGCGGCGGCAGGATCGTCATCGACACGACCCTGTGCCCTGCCAATGTCGATCCCGAGTGCGACGAGTTGCTGCTGGACACCGTCGTGGAGGTTGCGCTCGATGCGGCGCCGTTCGGCACCGATCGCGTCGAGGATCGCGGACCGTTGCTCGGCGAGTTCGTCGACGCGGCCTTGGAGTTCCGCGGCCTGGTCGGGCCCGAGGAACCAGGCGACGAACGAGTGTGTGACCTTGGTGAGCGCCAGGGTGATCCGGGGGGCCGCTCCGGCGAGGGCCAGGCCGGCGACCACTCCGAGGAGGTCGATGGAACCGAGATTGGCGATGCTCCCGAGACAGAGGACGATCACGATCACCCACGGCGCGAGCGCCAGGCCGAACACCACCGGCGCGACGAGGAAGTACAGCACCACGAACCCGACCTGCCGCCAGCGTTCGGGGTCGGTCAGGCACGAGCCGATCGAGCGCAGCCACGACCGGGCTCGCGATCCTCCAACAGCAGGCTGCCTGAGGGGCCGAGACTGAATCGGTGCACCGACCCAGTCGGCACGTCGCCGCTCAACCGATGTCATCGCATCGACGAGGGCGAACGTCGGCACAACGAGGAAGATCCCGACCAGCACGAACAGCAGACCGAAGGCGATCGACGCCGCGACAACAAGGACCACGAACATCACGAGCGACCACGCCATGCCGACAAGGAGGTAGCCGAGTGCGATCCATGGAGCGGGGTTGATCAGCGGCCGGTACCACCACTCGAGTGCGGTGCGCACCGACGTGAACGGTGCGGGTGGCCCCGGGGGAGGCGTGGCGTTCACCGCTCCAGTGTCGCTCACCGAATCAGTCACGAGGCACTCCGGAGTGTGGCCGCCACCGACTGACGGCTGACCCGCCGAACCGTGAGCGCCCCGATCAGCAGGCAGCCGAGCACGACGGTCAGTGCCACCGCCGGGACGGCTCCGCCGGCGAAGGCGAATCCGATCTCG
>DASQFE010000053.1:0-3995 GCA_035633295.1 Ilumatobacteraceae bacterium
AAGATCGATGCACGATCCGTGCGTTTCGTCAGATCACCTCGACGTCGCAGTTGATTCCGGGGGCGCTCGCGAGTCGAGCGTCTCCGGTGAGCAGGGTGGCATCCACCGCCTCTGCGAGCGCGACGTATGCGGCGTCGTAGATGGTGAGATTGTCGCGCAGTTCCCAGCAGCGGCCGAGCAGCGGTCCGTGAGGTGCGCGCTCGAGTCGGAGCGAATCGAGGTCCGCGAGCGCAAGCGTCACCCGCCGTTGGTCCAGCTGACCGGCTGACGCGAGCCGTCGCCACGCCGAGGCAACCTCCAAATCGATCAGGTGGGGAGCGATGAGCCGTTCGCCTCGCAGCCTCGCCCGGATTCGGTCTCCGTCGGGACCGTCATCGGCGAGCCCGGTGACGATGATGCTGGCGTCGACGACGATCACCGGGTATCGCGTTCGGCCCGAACGGCCTCCACGGCGGACTCGAGCGGGATGTGTCCGCCGGCGCGTCCGCTGGCGCGATCGAGCACCTCGTCGAGCGTCGGCGCGCTCGCATCCAGTTCGAGTCGCGCGAGCAGATACTCCTGCAGCGACATCCCGGCGGCCGCCGCCCGGCGTCGGAACGTCGCGTGAACCTCGGGGGGAACGTCCTTCACCTGGATGCTCGGCATCCACGAGAGCGTAGCGCCAAAGTAGCGCCAGAGCATGTGTTTTGCCTGAGCCAAAGCCGTTCCCCGTCGTGATCGCGACCGGCTCAGCCAGTCGTGACCTGAGGGTGGCGATCGCGCTGAGTGTTCAGACGGCGACGAGAGCGTTCCAGGCGTCGTCGGAGTAGGCCGCTTCGGGGAGCACCCACGCACCGACGAGCGAGGTGACGATCGGCGAACTCATCGGGTCGACCGTGAACTTCTCTCGCAGGCGGACCCGTCTGGCTCTCGCGTTGGGGCCGAACCCGTTGATCAGGTAGCTGCCCGCACTCGCGTACCGCAGGCGGCGCATCCGCCCGGCGTGGAGTCTTGCACTCTCGCGCGGGCTGCTCGCGCGAGTTCGACCAGCGTCAGCGGCAGTCGGTGGCCACCTCGAGTGGATGCTCGGCGTACGCAGTGGCGTAGGCGGCGTCGGTCTCTGCGGCGCGGTCGCGGGCGAGGAGCGCCGCCAATGCCTCGTCGATGAGCTCTGCATCGTTGGCCGTGGCGCGGGCTCGCCGAGCGCTGTCGAGCAGGTCCTTGTCGACCGTGGTGCTGATGCGTGTTGCAGCGGTTCCGGGCCGTTTGCACGTGCGCGGGTTTGACGGTCGCTCAGCAGCCGAGGGCGTACTCGACAGCGGCGCACACACGGGACAGCGTGAGGTCGTCGAGCTGGCCGACCCGGGTGGTGAGTGTCGACTGGGCGATGGTGTGGAGCCCGTCGGCGTTGACGACGCATTCCCGGTCGAGTCCGGCTGCAACGTGATCGATCTCGACTTCGGCGGCGAGTCCGCGTGCCGAGGTGGAGATCTCGGCGACCGTGACGAGCGAGCGGACGTCGAGCACTTCGGTGCGCGTGAGCACCACGACCGGGCGGCGCTTGCGCCCGACCTCGGCGAGCCAGACATCGCCGCGGTTCATTCGTCGCTCCAGGCCTCGGCGCCGGTCCAGAACTCGTCGATGCGTTCGGGTTTCGCCAGGTAGGCGGCTCGGTCCTGTTCGAGTTGGGCGGCCCGGACGGCTGCGGCAACGCCATCGCGCGCAGCGGCGGACACGTTGACGCCGAGGCGGCGCGCCTGCTCGGCGAGGGGCTCGTCCATCGTGAACGTCGTCCGGGTCGTCATGGCCTCAGATGCTAGCATCAGGCACCATCACCAGCAGCTGGCACCGCGTGGATCTCGCAGTCGTTCTGGGTGCGAGCGTCGTTGTTCATGGATGCCACGGTCGTGTCGTGATGACAACGGTTGCGGCGGTCACGACGATGGAGGGAGGGTGAATTCGCATCGGGCGTCGCCGGATCACGTCGTTCGCCCACGTCGTTGTGGCGTCGCCGTCGTTCGACAGCAGCACCATGACGAACGAGGCGTCGACGACGAGCGTGCCGGTCACTGGCGCTCGGAGCGGCCGGCGTCGAGCAGTTCCAGGATCTGGTCACCCGTCAATCCCTCACCGGTCTCGCGAACACGGGCCTGCGCCCGGGTGACGATGGCCAGGTTGTCGGGGCGTCCGGCGAGTCGGATGAGTTCGGCGCGGAGGTATTGCTGGAGTGAGCGACCCGATGCCGCCGCTCGCTCCGCCAGCTGGTCTCGGGTCTCGTTCGGGACGTCTCGGATCGTGATCGCGGGCATGCATGCATTTTGCAGCTGTTCCGGGTCGTTCGCATGTGCCCTCGGTTCGACGCCGCTGATGGGTGCGTTGCGGCGAAGCAGAACGCCGCGAAAACCAGCTCGTGGACTTCCAGGCCGTGTCGCCGGCTCACCCGTCCGAGTTCTTCGAACATCTCCGTCGGGATGTCGGCGCTGACTCGCATCAGACCGTCGGGGACCGGTCCGCAGAGCGGTGTCGGCTGGTGGCTGGCATGCATGATGTTCTCCTCGGTGATCGCACTGACGGAGGAGGGAGTCGGTGCGATCAGTATGCGCACACCGGTGTCACAGGGTTGGAGTCTGATCGATCAAATTGGGATCGCGTCGCGCCGGATGTGGGAGTCGCGATCTTTGAGCCCGCCCATCGAGACGCCATCGGTGATTCGAACGTTGTGGCGCATTGCCCACGCGGGCTGGATCAGGTCGGCCGCCGCGTGTCGTTCGATCGGTGCCGCACGAAGCTGCTCTTGGCGTTGTTCGACCTGGGGCTCGGTGAGGTGTCCGGCTCGATGGAGTCGGGCGAGGGCCGACAGCACCTCGACGTCGACGTGTGGCGGAGCGTGCAACGTGGTTGCCGTGAGCTTCTGCCCGACGGCCTCGCCGACCGGGGTGCGCAACAGCAGGTTCGAATCTGGTTGGTGGAACCTGCCGGCGAACCCGGGGCGGGCGCCATCCGGACGTCTTGTGATTCGCAGTCGACCGGTGGAAGGGTGACGGCAGTGCCACAACTCGAGCGGGCGGGAGCGATCAGGGCGCGACGACACGAAGTGCGTCGCGCCGCGCTGATCGGGCTGATCGCTGCGGCGTTGCTGGCCGGTTGCGCCTCGGCGAGCTCGGACGGCGCTCTTGGAGGGGGAACATCCCCGGTTGAGTCCGCTGCATCGCTCGCCCCACCGACGAGCGCAACTGACGGCCCGGACGGCTGGCGCAGCACCGAGATCGTCGACGGCGACACCCTGTACATATCGGGTCCGGCCGGGGAGCTGGAGGTGCGGATCATCGGGGTCAACACGCCCGAGTCGGGCGAGTGCTTCAGCGAGGAAGCGACCGATGCGCTCACCGAGCTGGTGGCCGGGAACGAGCTGGTGCTCGTCGCCGATCGGTCCGACGTCGATCAGTTCGGCCGAGCCCTGCGCTACGTCGAGACGGCCGATGGCGTCGACGTCGGTGCCGAGCTGGTCGCCAACGGCTTCGCCATCGCCCGGCGCTATCCGCCCGACGATGCCCGCGCCGATCGTTACGCCGACCTACAACGCGATGCGCAAGCAGCGGGCCGCGGCCTGTGGGCGTCGGATGCGTGTGGTGCGAGTGATCTCGATGGCGTTGAGATCGTCATCGACGTCAACGCTGACGCGCCTGGTGATGACAGCGCGAACCTCAACGGCGAGTGGGTGAGGTTCACGAATGCCGGTGCCGAGGCGATCGATCTCGACGGCTGGGAGGTCGCCGACGAATCGTCGTCGAACCGCTACACGTTCACCGACCTGCGCCTGGAGCCTGGCACCGAGGTGACTCTGTTCAGTGGCTGCGGCGACGACGACGACACCAACCGCTACTGGTGTGTGTCGGGCAGTGCGGTGTGGAACAACAGCCGCGACACCGTGTTCCTCCGCGATCGGAACGGGAACATCGCCGCCTCGCTGTCGTACGGCGACTCTGGCTGAGCGCTGGTAGCGGCAAGTTCTCGCG
>DASQFE010000054.1:0-3748 GCA_035633295.1 Ilumatobacteraceae bacterium
TGCGACCTTGGCCACTGCAACGGCTTCGCTGCGCGACCATGGCGTGGGCGCCTTGGTGGTGAGTGCGAACGGTCGAACGATCGATGGCATCTTGTCCGAACGCGATGTGGTGCGAGCGCTCGCAGCTCATGGCGGCTCGACGCTGGGTCGTGATGTTGCGTCCGCGATGTCGGCCCACGTTGTTGTCTGCCGACTCGATGACAGCGTCGATCAGTTGATGGTGATGATGACCGATCGACGTGTTCGCCACCTGCCGGTCGTTGACGACCACGACGAGCTGGCCGGGATCGTCTCCATCGGCGACGTCGTGAAGGCCCGCCTCGGTCAACTCGAACTGGAGAACAACCAGCTGTACGAGTACATACAGGGCCGGGCCTGAGCGAGCGCTGATCGTTCGGTTTCCCAGTCCCATCAGCGTGACTATGGTTGGCGGATGACCTCCCCCCTTGCTCTGCTGTTGCTGCCGATCATCGCATTGGCTGCGGTTGGTTGTGGGAGCGACGGCGAGAGCGTCTCTTCCGAACCAGTTGAGGCGGCAACGACCCAACCTGCGACCACCGAGCCGGCGACCACCGAGCCAGCGACCACCGAGCCTGCGACCACCGAGCCCGCTGCGACGGATTCGACCGGACCTGCGTCCACCGAGGCCGAAGCACCGCTCGCCGGTGGAATCGAGGTTGACGACGACCCGGTGTGTCAGGCATTCGCTCGCCTGATTGGCGCGCAGGTCTTTCAGGGACTGGCCGGGTCCTTTGGTAGCGAAGATGGTGCAGTGGAGAAGATCGAGCTCTTCTTCGCTCCGGCCCTGGCGCCCGACGTCGTTGTGATCCGAACTCAGGGCGCTGCCGAGTTCCAAGCCTTCCCCACACTTGCGCGGATCGAAGCTGGGAACGTGGCGTTGACGGCGGGTGGATTCACGGAGGAGGAACTCGCTGCACTTGCGGCTTCGGGTGATGACACCATCGACAGCCTTCTCGCCGGAAACGCGCCCGACCTCGAGGGCGCGACGGCGCCCGAGGCCGAGACGAAGCTTGCGGCCGCAGCCGCGGCGTACCTTGCAGAGGTCGGGACCATCGACGAATTCAACGAGGCCAACGCAGACCCAGCGGCAGAGGCAGCGTTCGCGACGGCTTTTCCGGCGCAGTGCCCGATACTCGTCGCATCGCTCGATTCGTTCTAGACGACGCCGGAAACACCCGTTGCGGCCCGGTGGCAGCTCCTGATCCGCCGGTACACTTTCTGTTCGTGCCTGGGCCTGTATGCGCAGCACGTCACGTAGATCACGACCCCCCAGTCGCCCTTTGACACGGAAGAAGTAGAAGATGGCCAAGCGAGAGTTTCCCCTGGAACGCACCCGGAACATCGGGATCATGGCGCACATCGATGCGGGCAAGACCACGACCACCGAGCGCATCCTCTTCTACACCGGCAAGAGCTACAAGATCGGCGAAGTCCACGACGGCGCAGCGACCATGGACCACATGGCCCAGGAGCAAGAGCGCGGCATCACGATCACGTCCGCTGCCACCACCTGTGTGTGGGACAACCACCGCATCAACATCATCGACACGCCGGGCCACGTCGACTTCACCATCGAAGTCGAGCGTTCGCTGCGAGTTCTCGACGGCGCCGTCACCGTGTTCGACTCGGTCGCCGGCGTTGAGCCACAGACCGAAACCGTGTGGCGTCAGGCCAACACCTACAAGGTGCCGCGCATGTGCTTCGTCAACAAGATGGACCGCATCGGCGCTGACTTCTACCGCACGGTCGACATGGTCCGCGATCGTCTCCAGGCTGTTCCGCTCGTCATCCAGTTGCCCGTCGGCGCTGGTGGTCCCGAGGCCGTCAAGCCGTACGTGGGGCTCATCGACATCGTCAAGATGAAGGCGCTCATCTGGCTCGACGAAGAACTCGGTGCCAAGTGGGATGAAGTCGACATTCCCGCCGACATGGTCGATCAGGCCGACGAATACCGCGAAGCCATGATGGAGACCATCGCCACGCAGGACGAGGCACTGATGGATGCCTACCTCGGTGGCGAAGAGATCTCCGAGGCCGACATCAAAAAGGCCATCCGCAAGGGAACCCTCGCGTTCGACTTCGTGCCGATCCTGTGCGGCTCGGCGTTCAAGAACAAGGGCGTCCAGCCGATGCTCGACGCCGTGGTCGACTTCCTGCCGTCGCCGCTCGACATCCCGCCGGCCCATGGGAAGTCGGTCAACGGTGAGGAGGACCTGTACCGCGGTCCGGAAGACAAGGAGTTCGCCGCACTGGCGTTCAAGATCGTCGCCGACCCGTTCGGCAAGCTGACCTATTTCCGGGTGTACTCGGGCGAGATCGGCAAGGGCGAAGAGGTCTACAACTCGGTCAAGGAAGACCGCGAGCGACTCGGCCGGATCCTGCTGATGCACGCCAACCAGCGCGAGGATGTCGACGTCGCGATGGCCGGTGACATCGTTGCCGGTCTGGGCTTCAAGAACGTCACCACCGGCGACACCTTGTGCGACCGCGACCACCCGATCGTGCTCGAACGGATGGAGTTCCCCGAGCCGGTGATCCACGTCGCCATCGAGCCGAAGACGAAGTCCGACCAGGAGAAGCTCGGTAAGGCGCTCAAGTCGCTGTCCGACGAAGACCCCACGTTCCGCATCCGGTCCGACGAGGAGACCGGCCAGACCGTGATCTCGGGCATGGGCGAGCTGCACCTCGAAGTGCTGGTCGACCGTATGCAGCGCGAGTTCGGCGTCGAAGCAACTGTCGGCAAGCCGCAGGTTGCCTACCGCGAGACGATCACCAAGGAAGTCACCAACGTCGAGTATCGCCACATCAAGCAGTCGGGTGGCTCCGGTCAGTTCGCCGTGGTGAAGATCAACATGCTGCCCAACCCGGGCGGCGGGTACGAGTTCGAAGACAAGATCTCGGGCGGCAAGATCCCGCGTGAGTACATCAACCCGACCAACCAGGGTCTGCAGAGTTCGCTCGACAACGGCGTGCTCGCGGGCTACCCGACCGTCGACGTGAAGGTGCAACTGGTCGACGGCCAGTACCACGACGTCGACTCCTCGGAGATGGCCTTCAAGATCGCCGGGCAGATGGCGTTCCGCAAGGCCGCCGAGATGGCTCGACCCGTCCTCATGGAACCGATCATGGCCGTCGAGGTCGTGACCCCCGAGGAATACATGGGCGACGTCATGGGCGACCTGTCGAGCCGCCGCGGCCGCATCGGCAGCATGGAGGCTCGTGGTAACACTCAGGTCGTCAACGCCACGGTGCCGCTGTCGGAGATGTTCGGCTACAGTACGGACCTTCGTTCGCGCACCCAGGGGCGCGCCACCTACACGATGCAGTTCTCCGAGTACCAGCAGGTGCCCGAGGCCATCGCCCAGGAAATCGTGAAGCGAGTTCGTGGCGAGTGATCGCCGCTGGCGTCACGTCACGAGCAATGTGATCAAGATCCTTGACAACCCACCTCTAACAACCCAGAAATGACATTGGAGTCGCAGCAATGAGCAAGCAGAAATTCGAGCGCAACAAGCCGCATGTGAATATTGGCACGATGGGTCATATCGACCATGGGAAGACGACGTTGACGGCGGCGATTTCGAAGACGTTGTCGGAGCGTGGGTTGGCCGAGTTCACCGATTTCGATGGGATCGACAAGGCGCCGGAAGAGAAGGCGCGTGGCATCACGATCTCGATTTCACACATTGAGTATGAGACCGAGAACCGCCATTATGCGCATATTGAC